>JBATAQ010000103.1:0-17396 GCA_049661925.1 Dokdonella sp. | reverse complement strand
CTCGCTCAGCTTGGCACTGGCATACTTTGCGGGATCGGCAATCGCCCCCAGGACTCTCGCTACGCAATGGAAACCACCCAACAACGGCCACCGCGCCAGCGCGATTGATGCTCGATACGCTCGTCCACCTGTTTACCGAGTACGGCTATCACGCAGTCTTCATCACCTTGATGATCTGCGGCTTCGGCCTGCCGGTGCCCGAGGACATCACCCTCGCAGCCGGCGGCGTGATCGCGGGACTGGGTTACGCCAATGAGCACGTGATGGTCGCGGTCGGGATTGGCGGCGTGCTGGCTGGCGATACGTTGATGTTCGTGCTCGGCCGCATCTATGGCGAAAAACTGCTGCGATTCCGCTATGTGGCAATGTTGCTGACGCCGCAACGCTATGCGCTGGTGCAGGCCAAATTTGCCCAGTACGGCAATCGGCTGATGTTCGTCGCGCGATTCCTGCCCGGCCTGCGTTCGCCGATTTATCTCACCGCCGGCATGACCGGGCGCGTGTCGTTCATGCGCTTTTTCCTGATGGACGCCGCCGCTGCCGCACTGAGCGTGCCGATCTGGGTTTACCTGGGCTACTACGGCGCAGCCAACCACGAATGGCTGCTGCGCTGGCTAGGCCGGGGCAAGGCGATCATCGGCTTGCTCATGCTGATCGGGGTCGCACTGGTCGGCGTCTGGATCTGGCGACGTTTGCGTCGCAAGCGCGACGTACTCGGACGCCGCCAGCAGCAACTGGATCAACGCGCCCAGCGCAGCGACTGAACTTCACGGTTCCTGCATCTGGCGGGTGCCAATTCGCGCAGCTTGCCGCATCATCAGCGCACCAAGGCGCAGGGGAACGCGATGAATTTCTTGTTTGGACTGATTGGCGCAGCGTTGACCTGGATGCTGGCCGACCCTTGGGGTTGGGGCTGGGATGTCACCCTCGTGGTGCTTGGCGGCGTCATCGGTTGGCTGCTGAGCCGGACCGCGAAGCTGGCAACGCGAGTCGAGCTGCTGGAGCGTTCGCTGAAATCGTTGACTGTTGGCGCACAGGCCCAGGCGCAGCCGCCTGGCGCAACGGTCACTGCAACGCCGGAATTCAGGCTTGAAGCGCCACCGACGCGGGCTGCGGAAGGAGCCGCAGCAACATCGATAACCACGCCGACCGCACCGCCCGTTGCCGAAGCCGCGCGCGTCGAAGCGGTTGGCGTTCCGGTCGCACCACCTGTTCCCGAAGCGCCGAAGCCGCCTGCACAGCCTCCCCTGTTGGCTCGCGGTTTCGACGCAGTCCGCAACTGGTTCAGCGTGGGCAATGTGCCAGTCAAGGTCGGCATGCTGGTGTTGTTCGCCGGTGTCGCGGCCTTGCTCAAGTACGCCACCGACGCGGGCTGGTTCACGTTGCCGATCGAGTTCCGCATGGCCGGCATCGCGCTGGCCGCGATCGCCGCGCTGCTGTTTGGCTGGCACCAGCGTGACCAGCGGCCCGCATTCGCGTTGAGCCTGCAAGGTGGCGCAGTCGGCATTCTGGTGCTGACCGTGTTTGCAGCGTTCCGCTTGTATGGCTTGCTGCCAGCCGGTGCGGCATTTGCTTTGCTGGTGCTGATTGTCGCCGCGACATGCGTGCTCGCCGTGCGGCAGAACTCGCTGGCGCTGGCCGTGCTTGGCATCCTCGCCGGTTATCTCGCGCCGATTCTGATCTCGACCGGTTCCGGTAATCACGTTGCGCTTTTCAGCTATTACGCCGTGCTCAACCTTGCAGTCTTCGCGGTTGCCTGGGTGCGGCCGTGGCGGGTGCTGAACCTGATCGGTTTCGTGTTCACCTACGCGGTCGCGACGCTGTGGGGCGTGTTGTCGTACCAGCCAGAAAAGTTCGCCAGCACCGAGCCGTTCCTGATCCTGTTTTTCGTCATCTACCTGCTCGTTCCGCTGCTCTTCGCACGCAAACGCGAGCCGAGCCGGCGCGACATCGTGGATGGCAGCCTGCTGTTCGGTAATCCGCTGATTGCGTTCGCGTTGCAGGCAGGTCTGCTCAAGGGCGATCCAATGGGCTTGGCGCTGTCGGCACTGGTCCTCGCCGTTCTCTACGCCGCGTTGGCGTGGTGGCTGCTGCGCCGGACCACGCTGCGAGTGATCGGCGAAGCGCACGCCATTCTCGCGATTGGATTTGCAACGCTTGCGGTACCGCTGGCGTTGAGCGCGGGCGCGACCGCGTGCACGTTTGCGTTGGAAGGGGCTGGTCTGGTCTGGCTTGGCTTGCGCCAGCAACGACGTTTTCCACGCTGGAGCGGCTACGCATTGCAACTGCTTGCGGGCGTCGCCTGGGTGTTTGGCCGCTCGCCAATCGATGGTCTACCCATCCTCAATGGCATCGCGATAGGTGCCTTGCTGATTTCGCTCGCCGGTTTTGCAAGTGCGGAACTGCTGCGTCGCGCCAGTGGTCGCGCAGTCCTGGTCTGGCTGCTCGATGGTTGGGCATTGTTGTGGTGGCTGATCGCGTGGCTACATGAAATTGATCGCTGGGTGCCCGCGCTTTCACAAGCCGACGCCACGCTCGGATTGACCGCCGTCAGTATCGCAATCGCCGGTTTCCTTTACACGCGATGGCAGCGACCGCTGCATGCGTGGATCGCCGCTGCGGGTTTCGTCCTCGCCATCGTGATTGCGATGCAGCAAACACAGGACCATCGCCAACCGTTTGCCGAGTGGGGCGCGTTGGGCTGGTTCGCGTTTGCGATTGGCGGCGCATTGGCGTTGCGCTGGATTGCATCAAGCGTCGCCATCGTCGTTGCCCACAATGGCTGGCTGTGGGCTTGGACGCTGACGCTGGGCCTGCTGTTGCAATGGTTCGCCACCGATCACGGCTTGGCCGATGGTTGGGCCTGGGCTTTGTCGGCACTGCCACTACTGGCCTTGGCGACCCTTTTGCGCAAGAAGCCCAGCTGGATCGCATGGCCGATCGGCGATGCGTTCTCGCATGTGTTGCCGGGTCTTTCCGGGCTGCTGCTGCTCGCTCTGGTGCTGGTGTTTGGCAACAGCCTGTTTGCTCCCGGCAGCAGTGCGCCGTTGCCGTTTGTGCCGGTCATCAATCCGCTGGAACTCATGCAGCTGGCGATCCTGTTGTTGATCGCGCGTGGCGATGGTTTCGCGACATTCGGCAATGCAGTGGTTTCCCAGCGGACGCGCGTTCTGGTCGTGCTTGGTTTTGCCTTAATCACGTTCGCAACTTTGCGTGGCGTGCATCACGTGGGTGGCGTGCCATGGAACGAGGCGCTGGTCTGGACCACCCTCGCCCAAACCAGCCTCACCGTGGTCTGGAGCCTGGTCGGAATGGCGGCTTGGATCGTCGGATCGCGCCGGGGCAATCGTTCGCTGTGGCTGGCCGGCGCGGTGCTGATGGGCATCGTGCTGCTCAAGTTGTTGCTGGTTGATCGCAATCACCTGGGCAATCTGTACGGCATCGCGTCGTTCATCGCGTATGGTTTGCTGTGCACAGTGATCGGCTACCTCGCACCCGCCCCCGCGAAGACCGCGACCGAGAACGCGTCCCCATGAAAATCATCCTCGCCCTGATCGCGCTGTTGGCCCTACCCGTGCAAGCGGCGCAAACCGATTACGCGTTTGCGTGGCCGCTGGCGACGAGCGGCGACGCCAGTGTCTGGCAAGTCGAGCTGACGCCCGCGATGCTGGCCGCGAGCCGCGATCCACAATTGGCCGACATCGATGTATTCAACGCCGCGGGCGTGGCGGTGCCGGTGTCGTGGCTGCCGGTCGATCTCGCCGCGATCGCACTGTCGGACACGGTTCGCCTGCCGCTGTTCGCCGTGCCGGCAACCGACGCCAAGTCGGCCCCGGATGCGGTACACCTGCAATTGCAACGCGATGCCGATGGGCATCTGCGCACGCTCGACGTAAATGTCGACAGCCTCGCGGCGGCGACCGACAAGGATCTGATCCTCGACGCCAGTGCAGCCGTGCGCGATGGCGGTCGGCTGGATCGTCTGTTGTTCGACTGGCCGGCCAGCGCCAGCGACCTGCGCTTGCGCATCGCCGTCGATGCCAGCGACGACCTCGAAAACTGGCGCAACCAGGTGCCGGCAGCGACCGTGCTGCAACTGCGCCGTGATGGCACCGAATTGGTGCGCCGTGCAATCGATCTCAATCCACCGGCTTCGCTGCCGTACTGGCGACTACGCTTCCTCGATGGCATGGCACCGGCCGGGTTGGAAGTGCACGCCGAACGCATCGCCGCATCCGCGCAGCCGCGCCCACAACGGCAGTGGATCGACATCGAAGGCCACGCCGCCAATGCACCGCCAGATCGTTCGGTGCACGAGTATTCGACCGCCGCGCCACTCGCGGTGCAGGCGCTCGACATCGCCTTGACCGATGACAACAGTGTGGCCGCGTTACAGGTTTTCAGCCGCGCCGATGCCAGCGAACCGTGGCGTCCACGCGGTGGCATCACCGCCTTCCGCCTGCGCGATGGCGCAAGCGCTTTGGTCAACGATCCACTGCAATTGTCCAGCGAAGAGCGCGCCAGCGACTGGCGCATCGAATCGCGTCCCGCGTTGACGACAGCACCAGGGCTGCAGGTCGGCTATCGGCCTGATCGACTGGTGTTTCTTGCCCAAGGCGAAGGCCCGTACCGACTGGCCGTTGGCAGCGCAACACAGCGTCGCAGCGAAGCACCAGTCAGCACCGCCTTGATCGAAGTCCGCCAACGCAACGGTGGTGACTGGCAGCCACCACTCGCCAGCAGCGGTGATCGCGCCGACATTTCCGGCGATGCCGCGTACGCCAAACCGGCACCGCCGTTGCCGTGGAAAAGCTGGCTGCTGTGGGCCGTGCTGCTGCTCGGCGCGATCATCGTCAGCAGCTTCGCGCTGAGCCTGTTGCGCCAGCCGAAGCCACCGCTTTGATCGCCGCTATGGCGCGCGGCGTTCGCGCGCCTTCTCGTTGGTTGTCGCCAGACTGGACAAGCGACGCCAGCAACATAGCCGTCTAGACGGCCAAACCAAGCGAAGATGAAATCTTCGCAATGTTGAGAGGTGGCACAAGTGTCGGACCCTCACCCTGCGGGCGGCTCTGCCGTGCAAACCGGCTTTCCTGCCGGTTTGTCTCCCGGCGGGAGAACGAGGACACGGTAGTCCCGCTCTCGCGGGGAGAGAGAGGGAAACACGGATCGCCCGCATTGGCGAAAAGGAAGGTCAGACGTCTCCGTCGGACGACCAGCCCTCGCCGGTTCCGCGATGGAACACCTTATCGGTATCGAGTACGACGCCAGCGGGAATGGAATCCTGCTCGGCGAGTTCGGCATAGATCGGGGTGAAGTCCGGGCGAGTCGCGTCCATCAACTGCTCGAAGCTGTCGATGACGTGGTAGGACTTCTGGAAACTATCGATGCGGTAGCGAGTGCGCATGATGCGCTTGAGGTCGAAGCCGATACGGTTTGGCGAATTCGATTCCAGGCAATGAATCGACTCGCCCTTTGAGCTGACGATGCCGGAGCCGTAGATGCGGATGCCGTCCTTGGTGTTGATCAACCCGAACTCGACCGTGTACCAGTACAGCCGGGTCAGGTTGACCAGTGCTTCCGCGCTTATGCCATGTGCCTTGACGCCGCCGCGACCGTAGGCGGCCATGTAGTCGGCGAACATCGGGTTGAGCAGCAACGGCACGTGGCCGAACAGGTCGTGGAACATGTCGGGTTCGGCGATGTAGTCGATCTGGTCCGGACGACGAATCCACCAGGTCACCGGGAAGCGGCGATTGGCAAGATGCTCGAAGAAATCCAGTTCTGGGAGCAGGCCTTCAACACCGATGATCGTCCAGCCGGTGCCTTGGGCGAGCACTTCGTTGAGTTCATCGAAGCGTGGAATCTGGTCGGGCGCTATCCCGATGCGATCCTGGTTATCCAGGAATTCGCGGCAAGCACGATTCTTCAGTACCTCGCGCTGACGCAGGAACAGCGTCGCCCACGTGTTGTGGTCGTCGGCCGTGTAGCTGTCCCACGGTTGTTCGACGATGGCCGTGGTGTAGACCGGGACGTAACCCTTGTCGGTTTGCTGGCGCTCGACGCGCTGCGGTTCGCTCGACATGGCGTTCTCTCGATTCGGGAAAGTCTAAAACTATACGCTGGAGAGCCTGAGCCTGACCCATTCCTGCGCGTTCGTGGACTTCAATGCGGCGGTTTGCGGGCAAATCGTTTGCACCCATTGCCGAGCGCGGGTGACGCTGACTAAGCTGGCATCCCGCATCGCAGGAAGTCGTCATGCCGCGCCATATCGCCATCGTCGAAGACGAACCGATCATCCGCGCCAACTACGTCGAGGCGTTGACCCGCATCGGCTACGACGTGCGCGGCCATGCCAATCGGCACGGTGCGGAGATTGCCTTCGCGCAGAAGCTGCCGGAGCTGGTGATCATCGACGTCGGGCTTGGCGACGAACCCGAAGGTGGCTTTGACCTGTGCCGCTGGCTGCGCGCGCAATCGGCCAGCCTGCCGATCCTGTTCCTGACCGCGCGTGATTCGGATTTCGACGTGATCTCGGGGCTGCGCCTGGGTGCCGACGACTATCTCGCCAAAGACGTTTCCTTCCATCAACTGGCCGCACGGATCAGCGCGCTGTTCCGTCGTAACGATGCGCTGCGCAAACCAGCGGCGACCGACAGCCTGATCGAGCATGGGCCGCTGCGCATCGAATCCGAACGCATGCGCGTGCTGTGGAACGGCGAGGAAGTCGCACTGACCGTGACCGAGTTCTGGATGGTGCACACGCTGGCGCGGATTCCGGGCCACGTGAAGAGTCGCGACCAGTTGATGCGCGATGCGCAGGTGGTGGTCGACGAAGCGACCATCACCTCGCACGTCAAACGCATCCGCAAGAAGTTCATCGCGGTCGATCCACAATTCGATGCCATCGATACCGTGCACGGGGCTGGCTATCGCTGGAAGGTTTGAGCGCTGCGCTGAGCTCTCTCGCGCAGGCATACTCGCCACATGCAAAAAGTGCCGATCCTGACCACCGACACCGACGAAGTCGTCGACCTGCTGGTCACGCGTTGCGGTCCGCAGCTGAAGTTTGCAGCGCCGCTTGGCATTGGCAAGCCGCATCGTCTGCTCAATGCCATCTATCGACGGGTGGTGGGGGATCCGACGCTCTCGCTGCACCTGCACACGGCGCTATCGTTGACACCGCCGTCGCCAGGCAAGGGTCTGCAGCGACGCTTTCTTGAACCCTTCCTGCGCCGTCATTTCGGTGACGATTTTCCGGTGCTCGACTACGCACGCGACCTGCGCACGAACAGCGTGCCGGCGAATGTGCAGATCGAAGAGTTCTACATGCAGTCGGGTGACTTGCTGCGTTCGACCCAGGCGCAGCGACACTACGTCAGCCTCAACTACACCCTGGTCGCGGCAACCATTGCGCGCAATGGCGTCGAAGCGGTGTTGCAGAAAGTCGCCCGCAAGGACGGCGAAACCAGGCTGTCGATGAGCAGCAATCCCGATCTCACGTTTGACGTGATCGACGAAGTCGCTACGCAGGGCAGGCCACGCCCATTGCTGATTGCTGAAATCGACGACGAGCTGCCGTGGCTGGATGGACCATGCGCGGTCGAGCCAGATTTTTTCGATGTCATCCTTGATCCGCCGGGACCGACGCCGAAACTGTTTGCGACCTTGCGCAACGCTGTCACCAACGCGGACTACGCGATCGGCTTTATCGCCAGTGCGCTGGTTCGCGATGGCGGCACCTTGCAGATTGGTATTGGATCACTGGCTGATGCGCTCTGCCATGCGCTGATCCTGCGCCACACGCGCAACGCCGAATGGCGCGCCGTACTGGATGCACTCGAACCTGATCTCGCCGAATCGAAACTGGTGCGTGAACATGGTGGCGTCGAGCCGTTCCGGCTCGGCCTGCATGGCTCCAGTGAAATGGTCAACGACGGCTTTCGCGCGCTGGCCGAAGCCGGCATTCTTGGTCGTCGGGTGGTTGACGATGTTGCCGTGATGGCACGCGCCAATCGCGGTCTTGCGACGAATGCCGATCATGCGCTGCTCGAACACGACGGGCGCTGGTTGGACGGCGCGTTCTATCTCGGCTCGAACGATCTGTACCGCTGGCTGCGCGCGTTGTCGCCGGACCAAGCACGCGGCCTTGCAATGATGCCGGTGTCGCGGGTCAATCAGCTTTATGGCGGCGACCAGCGACTGCTGTTTGAACAACGTCGCGATGCGCGCTATTTCAATACCTGCATGAAGATGACGCTTCTGGGTGCGGCGATGTCGGACACGCTGGATGACGGTCGCGTGGTGTCCGGTGTCGGTGGCCAGTACAACTTCGTGGCGATGGCGCATGCGCTACCCGGTGCGCGATCCGTGCTGATGATGCGTGCCAGCCGTGGCGCAAAAAGCAATCTCACCTGGGAGTCCGGCCAGGTCACCATTCCGCGCCATCTGCGCGACATCGCAATCACCGAGTTCGGCATCGCCGACCTGCGCGGTCGCACCGACGAGAACTGCACGATCGCGATGCTGGCCTTGGCGGCGACTCCACATCAACAGCGACTGATCGAACGGGCGAAGCACGCCGGCAAGCTCGATCCCGCTTTTCGTGCGCCCGACGATTGGGCCCACAACACATCGACCGCGCTCGCGGCAACACTGCAACCGTTCCGCGCCAGCGGCGTTTTACCGGACTACCCGCTCGGCAGCGATTTCACGCCGGTCGAAGAACGTTTGGCACGCGCGTTGGCGTGGTTGCAACGACACACAGCGACGAAATTGGGCACGATGAGCATCGTTTTGTCGGCGTTGTTTTCGCCTGAAGACGCAGGCGATACCGAAGCGATGCAGCGCATGAGTCTCGACTCGCCTCGCGCGCTGCGCGACCGCGTGGACGCGCGCCTGCTACGAAAAGCATTGCGCGAAACGCAGCAGGTTCACTAGCAGCGCGGCTCGCGCTGCACTACATTCGATCCGGCAATCAAAACGGGAGCGCGCCATGCGCCGTAGCGTCAATGAGTGGTTCGGCAACTACGCGCGCGATCACCACAACGACACGAATCGGCTGATCCACTGGATCTGCGTGCCGGTCATGCTGTGGGCGGTGCTGGCCTTGTTTTGGGTGATACCCGTCCCGCCATCGATTGGTCGGCCGGGTTTGTGGGCCGGAATGGCGATGGTGTTGGCCGCCGTATTCTATTTCCGCTTGTCGCGACCGCTGGGTCTGGCGATGGTGGCCGTGTTCGTCGTGCTCGGCCTGATCACCGAAGGTCTGTATCGCACGATTGGCCCGCAGGCCTTGTTGTGGCTGGCGATCGGACTTTTCGTAGCATCGTGGATCGGCCAGTTCATCGGCCACAAGATCGAGGGTGCCAAGCCCTCGTTCCTGACCGACCTCGCCTATCTGCTGATCGGCCCGGCCTGGCTGACCGGCAAGCTCATGCGCCGGCTGCACATTGCGTACTGACCACCGACTGCCAGGATTGCCCGGCTATTGGTCAAAGCCGGCTGCGAAGATGGGATCGTTGATGATTGTCAGCGTGCCATTCATCGAGGCATGGTTGCCGCAGTTGTAGAACAGGGGGTCGGGTGCCGAAACGGGCACAACGAACTCGATCACCGTGTTGCCGGTTGCCCCATTGTTGGTGACGCCGGTCGTGAATTGACTGGCGGCACCGGTCGTGTTGGTCGTATTGATGTAGAAAGGATGGATCGCCGAGATGTTCTGCAACGCGAACTGATAGGTTCGCCCCCTTACAAGCGTCAGCGGTGGATTCGCAACACCATCAATGATCCAGCTGGTCGCACCGCTGTTGGACACATTGAAGACGGTGACTCCTGGCGTTCCGGAGGTCGCTGTGGTGGCCAGACACAGCCCGACAAGCAGTAGCGGCAGTGCGCGAAGCGCGACGCATCGATTGAATATTCGGTTTTTCACGTTTTTATCCCCTTTGATGGGCGTTGATGGAGGACCTGCGCTTGTAGCGGGCAGCCGTTCGACAACGCGACGTTCAGCCAGGTGATCATAGCGGTGTCCACACGCAGGCCGTTGCCTGTGTTGTACCAACGTACGCAAGCCGGCGCTTCCAGGGATCATCCGGCACGAGTCGTACAGGCGACGAGCAGGGTGGAAGCATCATCTGTCCAGCGCGACCGATTGTCGCAGTGCAACATGGAGCGTAGTCAACAACCCTCGCTTGGTTGCGGCTGTCAAACGCGGACTGCTATCATTCCAAGGCTTGATCGGCCCAATTTACGGGCCTGATCGGGCGTTCGCCCGACTCTCGCTACCGGATCTTGAATGCGGAATTCGCTCGCAAGCGGACGGCGGGTGGCCCTGCTGACCGTTCTACTGCAAGGGCTCGTGATACTCGCAACGGCGCTGATTTTCGCCGTTACGGGTTCGACCAAGGCGTGGGGCGTGCTGGTCGGGGGCGGCATCATCGCCAGTGGCAACCTTATCTTGACGTGGCGCCTGTTTGGCAGACGCGTCAAAACTGCGGGTAGCACGCTGGCATCGGTCCTGTTGGGCCAGGTGCTGCGCTGGATGTGGATCGGTGGTGGACTCGTACTGGCAATGGCCGGCGGGTTTGATCCGGTCGGCGTGTTGATCGGTGCGGCTGTCGCACTGTTGGCACAACTGGGTGGTTTGCTCATAGAGCAATGAATGGCGGAGATAGTGTGAGTACCGAAGCGCTGACTACCGAGGCACTGCGTACCGAAGCACAAACGGGCGGCCTCAACGAATATATCCAGCATCACTTGCAGCACAACGTGTTGCAGATCGGTAGTGGCTTCAATATCGATACCTGGGTGGTGTCGTTCCTGCTTGGCATGCTGTTTGTGGCCTGGTTCGGTTTCGCTGCACGCAAGGCGACCGCTGGCGTGCCTTCGAAGGGACAGGCGTTCGTCGAGCTGATCGTCGAGTTCATCGATGGCCAAGTGCGCGACATTTTCCACGGCGATCGCCGCACGGTGACGCCATTGGCGTTGACCATCTTCATGTGGGTCCTCTTCATGAACTTGATGGATCTGCTGCCGCTGGATTTCCCCGGCTTCATCGTCCATCACGTGGCCGGCGTGGAAGTCGCCCATCACACCTATTTCCGTTGGGTGCCAACCGCCGACCTCAACACGACGGCGGCGATGGCGACGGCCGTGTTCTTCATCATCATCGCGCACGGCATGCACGAGAAAGGCGTTGGCGGTTTCGGCAAGGACCTGCTGACCTCACCCTTCCACGGCAGTGGTGTGGCAGCGGTCGTGTTGGCGCCTTTCAACCTTTTCCTCAACATCATCGAATTCCTGTCCAAGCCGGTTTCGCTGGCCATGCGACTGTTCGGCAACATGTACGGCGGCGAGCTGGTGTTCATGCTGATCGCCGGATTGATGGGCGGCGGCCTGCTGACCCTGTCGTTCCTGCCTGGCGTGATCTTCAATACGGCGTGGGCCATCTTCCACATCCTGATCATCTTCCTGCAAGCCTTCATCTTCATGATTCTTAGCGTCGTCTACATTGCCGGCGCTCGGGAAACTCATTGATCGTTCGACCCCTTTTTCGTTTTTTCACTTAACTGCGCTACGGAGACAACCATGGAATTCATCGCCAACGTTCAGAGCTTGACCGCCATCGCCATCGGCTTGATGGTCGGTCTGGGTGCCCTCGGTGCCTGTATCGGTATCGCCATCATGGGAGCGAAGTTCCTGGAATCCGCTGCTCGCCAGCCAGAACTGGTGCCGATGCTGACCGGCCGCATGTTCCTGCTGGTCGGCCTGATCGACGCCGCGTTCATCATCGCGCTGGCGGTCGGCTTGCTGTTCACCTTCGGCAACCCGCTGCTGGCCGCACTGCAGCAGTAAGGCCCGGTTGGCGCGGCGAGCTTCGGCTCGCCCGCGCTGCTGCATAGAAACCGGCGACCGCGTCTGCGGTCGCTGACCGACGTATTCCAAGGAGTTCCCATGAACGTCAACTGGACCTTTTTCGGCCAGGTGCTTTCGTTCTCGATCCTGGTCTGGTTCACCACCAAGTTCATCTTTCCGCCGTTGATGGCTGCGATCGAGGAACGCCAGAAGAAGATTGCCGAAGGTCTCACCGCCGCCGACCGCGCCAAGAAGGATCTTGCCGACGCCGACGTCCGCGTCGCCGAGGAAATCAAGAAGGCGCGCGTGGAAGCCGGTGTGATCGTCGAGAAGGCACACACCCATGCCAACTCGATCATCGAGAAGGCCAAGCTGGACGCCATCGTCGAAGCGACCAAGCAGAAGGCGATGGCTGCTGCCGAGATCGAAAGCTACGCCCATCAGGCGCGCGAGGAATTGCGCAGCAAGGTCGGCGCGCTGGCGATTGCCGGAGCGCAGAAGATCCTCGACCGCGAGATCGACGCCAATGCCCACAAGGCCTTGATCGACCAGCTCGTTACCGAGATTTGATGCCATGGCCAGCACAATGACTCTTGCTCGCCCCTATGCCCGTGCCGCTTTCGAGTTGGCGCGCGAGGGCGGCGCATTGGCCGACTGGTCGGGCAAGCTCGGCTTCGCCGCGCAGGTGGCCAACGATCCGCAACTGGCCGGTTTGTTCGGCAGTCCACGCGTGGGCCAGGCCGAGCTGGAGTCGCTGTTCCTGCCGGAAGGCGTAGCGAGCGATTCGGAGTTCGCGAACTTCATCCATGTGCTTGCCGACAATTCTCGCCTCCACGTGCTGGTCGAAGTGGCCGCGATTTTCGAGCTGCTCAAGGCGGAAGCCGAGAAAATCACCAAAGTGCGCGTGCGCACCGCGGTGCCGATCGACGATGCCGAAACAGCCAAGCTCAGCGCCGCACTCAAGCGTCGTTTCGGTGGCGAGATCGAAATCGAGCGTAGCGTCGATCCGTCGGTGATCGGCGGCGCCATCATCGATGCCGGCGACATTGTTATTGACGGTTCGGTGCGCGGCCGGTTGGCGCGACTCGAGCAGGCACTCATCCACTAATTCGAATTGCCGGGTGGGCATGCCCACCTACAGCGCAGACGGGCCAACGCCCGCCCAAAGGAAAACACGATGGCCACCACGATCAACCCGTCCGAAATCAGCGACCTCATCAAGAGCCGCATCGAGAAGTTCAAGCTGTCCGCCGAGTCGCGCAATGAAGGCACCATTACCGGTGTTTCCGACGGCATTGTCCGCGTGCATGGTTTGAACGACGTTATGTCGGGCGAAATGATCGAGCTGCCGCCAGGCGAGGACGGTCTGCCCACCTACGCACTGGCATTGAACCTGGAGCGCGACTCGGTCGGCGCCGTCGTTCTCGGCGATTACGAGCACCTGAGCGAAGGTGACACCGCCAAGACTACCGGTCGTATTCTTGAAGTGCCGGTAGGCCCGGAATTGCTCGGTCGCGTGGTCAATGCGCTCGGTGAACCCATCGATGGCAAGGGCCCGGTCAACACAACGCGCACCGCGCCAGTCGAAAAAGTGGCACCGGGTGTGATCTGGCGCAAGTCGGTCGACCAGCCAGTGCAGACCGGTTACAAGTCGGTCGACGCAATGATCCCGATTGGCCGTGGCCAGCGCGAGCTGATCATCGGTGACCGCCAGACCGGCAAGACCGCGCTCGCCATCGACGCCATCATCAACCAGCGCCATTCCGGCATCAAATGTATATACGTCGCCATCGGCCAGAAGCAGAGTTCGATCGCCAACGTGGTGCGCAAGCTGGAAGAAAACGGCGCGCTGGAAAACACCATCATCGTTGCCGCGTCGGCTTCCGAGTCGGCCGCGATGCAGTACATCGCGCCATATTCGGGTTGCGCGATGGGTGAATACTTCCGCGACATCGGCGAAGACGCCCTGATTGTTTACGACGATCTCACCAAGCAGGCCTGGGCGTATCGCCAGATCTCGCTGTTGCTGCGCCGCCCGCCGGGTCGCGAAGCGTATCCGGGTGACGTGTTCTATCTGCATTCCCGGTTGCTTGAGCGCGCTGCCCGCGTTTCCGAAGCGTATGTCGAGAAGGAAACCGAAGGCCGCGTGAAGGGCAAAACCGGTTCGTTGACCGCGTTGCCAATCATTGAAACCCAGGCCGGTGACGTATCCGCCTTCGTGCCGACCAACGTGATCTCGATCACCGACGGCCAGATCTTCCTTGAAACCGACCTTTTCAACGCCGGCATTCGCCCGGCCGTCAACGCCGGTGTTTCGGTGTCGCGCGTCGGTGGTGCCGCCCAGACCAAGATCATCAAGAAGCTGTCCGGCGGCGTGAAGCTGGCGCTGGCGCAGTTCCGTGAGCTGGCCGCATTCGCGCAGTTCGCTTCCGACCTCGACGCCGCGACCCGTGCCCAGCTTGAGCGTGGCCAGCGCGTTACTGAATTGATGAAACAGAAGCAGTATTCGCCGCTGTCGATTGCGGAACTCGCGCTCAGCGTCTATGCCGCTGAAAAGGGTTACCTCGATGACCTGAAGGTCAGCGAGATCCTGCCGTTCGAAAGCGCGCTGCATGCGCATTTCCACAGCAACTATGCCGACCTGATGACGAACATCGTCGACACCGGCGACTGGAACGGCGACATCGAAGCAAAGTTCAAGCAGGGCATGGACGAGTTCAAGAAGACCGGCAGCTGGTAAGCAGGCGACGCGGCGTTCGCCAGTCGAACGCCAGCGACAGTCGCCAAGTGCAGGGCTGACAACCAACCCAAGGGTGGAGCAGACGTGGCAAGCGGAAGAGAAATCAAAACCAAGATCAAGAGTGTGCAGAACACCCGCAAGGTGACGCGCGCGCTGGAAATGGTCTCGGCATCGAAAATCCGCAAGGCGCAGGGCCTGATGAGTGCGTCGCGCCCGTATGCGCGGCTGATGCGCACCTTGATCGGCCACGTCGCGCAGGCCAACGTCGACTATCGCCACCCTTTCATGGCGAAGCGCGACAACGTGCGCCGCGTCGGCTACATCGTTATTTCCAGCGATCGCGGCCTGGCCGGTGGCCTCAACTCGAACATGTTCCGGCGCGTCCTGACGGACATCCGCGAGTGGCAAACTCAAGGGGTCGAAGTCGATGTGGTCTGCATCGGCAACAAGGCACTGAGCTACTTCAAGCGGCTCAAGGTGAACCTGGTCGGTAGCGTGACCCATCTGGGCGAGCGTCCGCAGATCGCGGAACTGATCGGCGTCATCAAGGTGATGCTCGATGCCTACACCGAAAACCGCGTTGATCGCCTCAACCTGGTCTACAACGACTTCATCAACACGATGACGCAAAAGGCGACCATCGATCAGTTGCTGCCGCTGCCGCCTTCGAACGACCTCTCGGCCAAACACGCCTGGGATTATCTTTACGAACCGGACGCGCCCAGCGTGCTCGACCACGTGATGATTCGTTACATCGAGTCACTGGTCTACCAGGCTGTCATTGAAAACCTGGCCAGCGAGCACGCGGCGCGCATGGTCGCGATGAAGAGCGCTTCGGACAACGCGTCCAAGGCGATTGACTCGCTGACCCTGGTCTACAACAAGGCGCGCCAGGCCGCGATCACCCAGGAAATTTCCGAAATCGTCAGCGGCGCCGCCGCAACGTGAACCCTTGCAGCGCTGGTCGCATTGGCGGCCTCGCACCAACAGTCAAAGTATCTGGAGTCACAACATGAGCCTAGGCAAAGTCGTACAAATCATCGGCGCCGTCGTCGACGTCGAATTCCCGCGCGATGCCGTGCCGAACGTGTACGACGCGCTGAAGATCGACGGAACCGAGATCACCCTGGAAGTGCAGCAGCAGTTGGGTGACGGCGTAGTCCGCACGATCGGACTGGGTTCCACCGAAGGCCTCAAGCGTGGCCTGGAAGTGCGCAATACCGGCGAAGGCATCAAGGTGCCGGTCGGTCTCGCCACGCTCGGCCGGATCATGGACGTGCTCGGCAACCCGATCGACGAAGCCGGCCCGATTGGCGAGAAGGAAAGGTGGGTCATCCATCGCCCCGCGCCGAGCTACGCCGAGCAGGCCGTGAGCAACGACCTGCTGGAAACCGGCATCAAGGTGATTGACCTGATCTGTCCGTTCGCCAAGGGAGGCAAAGTCGGATTGTTTGGCGGCGCCGGCGTCGGCAAGACCGTCAACATGATGGAACTGATCAACAACATCGCCAAGGCCCATGAAGGCCTGTCGGTGTTCGCCGGCGTGGGTGAGCGCACCCGCGAAGGCAACGACTTCTACCACGAGATGAAAGACTCCAACGTGCTCGACAAGGTCACGATGGTCTACGGCCAGATGAACGAGCCGCCGGGCAACCGACTGCGCGTCGCGTTGACCGGCCTGACCATGGCCGAGTATTTCCGCGACGAGAAGGACGAGACCGGCAAGGGCCGTGATGTGCTGTTCTTCGTCGACAACATCTACCGCTACACGCTGGCCGGCACCGAAGTATCCGCGCTGCTCGGCCGCATGCCGTCCGCCGTGGGCTACCAGCCGACGCTGGCGGAGGAAATGGGCGTGTTGCAGGAGCGCATCACCTCGACCAAGACCGGTTCGATCACGTCGATCCAGGCCGTCTACGTGCCGGCCGATGACTACACCGACCCGTCTCCGGCAACCACGTTCGCGCATCTGGATTCCACCGTGGCGCTGTCGCGCGACATCGCCAGCCTGGGTATCTACCCGGCCGTCGATCCGCTCGCCTCGACCAGCCGCCAACTCGATCCGCTGGTGATTGGCCAGGAACATTACGACGTGGCCCGCAAGGTGCAGGGCACGTTGCAGCGCTACAAGGAACTCAAGGACATCATCGCCATCCTCGGCATGGACGAGTTGAGCGAAGAAGACAAGAACGCGGTGTCGCGTGCGCGCAAGTGTGAGCGCTTCTTCTCGCAGCCGTTCCATGTTGCCGAAGTGTTCACCGGCTCGCCTGGCAAGTACGTGACGCTCAAGGAAACGGTTCGTGGCTTCAAGATGATAGTGGAAGGCGAAGTGGACCACCTGCCCGAGCAGGCGTTCTACATGGTCGGCACCATCGACGAGGTCATCAAGAAGGCCGAAGAGATGAACAAGAAGACGGCCTGATAAAACCCGCCACGTATCAGGAATTTCCATGACAACGACCATTCGCTGCGAAATCGTCAGCGCCGAAAGCGAAATCTTTGCCGGTGACGCGACCCTGGTGGTCGCGTCGGGCGAGATGGGTGAGCTCGGCATTGCGCCACGCCACGCACCGCTGATCACCTTGCTCAAGCCGGGCCAGGTTCGCGTGCAGGACGCCAACGGCGAAGAGCAATTCTTCTACGTGTCCGGCGGTATCCTCGAAGTGCAGCCGGATCTGGTCACCATCCTCGCCGACACCGCCGCCCGAGCCGCCGACCTCGACGAAGCCGCCGCCCGCCGCGCCAAGGAAGAAGCCGAGGCCGCCATTGCCAACCGCACCGGCGCGATCGAGATTGCCGAAGC
>JBATAQ010000102.1:0-29121 GCA_049661925.1 Dokdonella sp. | reverse complement strand
ACGGCTTCAACCAACTATTTTGACGAGCTTTGGAACGACATTCCCTGTGCTCAGGGCGCGTGCGCGGTCACGTCCGGAACCGCCATCGTCGTCGGTACAAGCACGGTCACTGCAAACTTCGCTCTTGCAACCGGAGGATCCATCGCTGGGTCTGTAACGTCATCGAGCAGCGGTCTACCAATCACAACCGGCTTCGTTCGTGTTCACGACTCGTCTGGAACACAGCTTGGCCTTGCCTCAATTGGGAACAATGGCAATTTCCTGTACGGCGGTTTGGCAGCAGGAAGTTACTACGCGCGCACAAGTTCGACGGGAGCGCTTGATGAACTTTGGGACAATGTTCCTTGCGCCCAAAACGCTTGCACTGTCACGACCGGTACGGCAATCCAAGTTCAGGCCTCTGGGTCCACGGTGGCAAATTTCCAACTAGGAGACTCATTGGGAGACATGATTTTCGCCGATGGTTTCGAATCGGGTCTCATTTTGCAGAACGCCACAAACCGCTGCTATACCGGCCAGATACAAACCGAGAGCGAGGACGCGCATACCTTGCCAGAGCTTGAGCTCCTTTTCCCAGAGTTTCTCGTCGCGCGGTGCTCACAACCGGTACCAGAGTGAGAAACTAACATGGCAATCAGAGCGACTATCGCGGAAGGGCGTGGGCAAGGTTAGCCGCACCAACCCAGCGTCTTTCGGTGCACACGCTTGGTGCTGGGTTGATGTAGCTAACCCAGCCTACGACACACACTACCGCTGGAAATCCCCTGCCCGTTCGGGCTGGTAAGTCACTTTCAGGATGCTGACCTTCAACAAGCCGCCGCCGGGCTTCGGCCACGACATTTCGTCACCTTCGCGCAAGCCGAGCAGTGCGCTGCCGACCGGCGCGAGGATGGAAATTTTTGTCGAGCTGTCGTCCGCGTCCTTGGGATAGACGAGGGTCAACGAGAACTCGCGCTCGGATGATTCCACCTGGAACGTGACCGTCGAGTTCATGGTGACGATATCCGGCGGGATTTCGCGCGGCTCGACCACGTTGGCGCGGTTCAACTCCGCTTCGAGCGCTTCGCTGTCGGGAAAGCGGTTATGGTCGAGCTTTTCAAGAATGCTTTCCAGTCGGTTGGCGTCGAGCGACGAGATGGTGATGGGGGGTCGGTGTTCCATGATGATGCTTCCTTTTGACGCAATTTCGTTGGATGGATGGCGCGAACCGCAGAGTGTCGAGCGATGCTCGGCAACTTCGCTGCTTTGGTCAAGCCTTGGTAGTTGCTTTCAATCGCACGGGAAGCCCAACCGCGCGTCGGCATAACGCCATGCCAGCCCCACCAAAGCATTCGCGTGTCGCAAGTAGTCTGAGGCCGGCAGTCACTTCGTAGAAGGCCCCTCGCCATGGTCGTCCGGGTGGAATAGCATCCACGTCGGCTCAATCGCGAGCCATCAATCGAGGGGATGGGGATCATGATCAAGCGACTCACGGCCGAATTTCTCGGCACGTTCTGGCTGGTGCTGGGCGGTTGCGGCAGCGCCGTACTGGCCGCGCATGTCGTCGGCGCCGATGGCTATCAATTCGGCATTGGATATATGGGCGTGGCGTTGGCATTCGGCCTTACCGTACTGACCGGCATCTACGCGTTCGGACACGTTTCTGGCGGCCATTTCAACCCGGCGGTGACCCTGGGCTTGTTCGCCGGCAACCGCTTTCCGATGAAAGACGTAGTGCCGTACATCGTCGCGCAGGTGCTTGGTGGAGTCGGTGGAGCCTTTATCCTGCTTCAGATCGCGGGCGGTGCCGCCAGCTTCGCCATTGAGCCGAACAGCGCAGGCGCGTTTGCCAGCAATGGCTATGGTGCGCTTTCACCTCAGGGCTATTCGATGACCGCGGCGTTGATCTGCGAAGTGGTGATGACCGCGTTCTTCCTGATTGTCATCATGGGTTCCACGCACGGTCGCGCACCTGTCGGCTTCGCCGGAATCGCCATCGGCCTGGCACTCACGCTTATCCACCTGATCAGCATTCCGGTCACCAATACCTCAGTAAATCCGGCGCGCTCAACCGGCGTGGCGCTGTTTGCCGGGTCCGGCGCGATCAGCCAACTCTGGTTGTTCTGGCTTGCACCCATCATCGGCGCGGTGATCGGCGGCATCATCTACCGGTGGTTGGGTGAAGACCGACCGGACGTCGTCGGCAATCCGTAGTCGCGAATCGTGAAAGCAGCACGAAAAAGCCACGCTGAAACGCGTGGCTTTTTCGTGAGCTCGATTTCCATTGGTCATCGCTGCGACGGCGATGCAATCGGACCGCTACGAGTGGCTTGAATCGTCAGCGCAATAACAACAGCGGGATGTGGCAACGGCGCAGCAATTGCGTCGTGGTACTGCCGAGGATCAGGCTGCGGATGCGTGAGTGTCCGTAAGCGCCCATCACCAGCAGGTCGATGTTGTGATCAGTTACCTGTTGCGCGATGACGGTATCCGGGGTGCCGGTTTTCCGCTCGACGAAGGGAGTGAAGCCGGCAGCTTGCAGTTGGCTGCGCGCCCATTCGACGTGTTCGTCGGACGTCGCATCGCGTTCGCCAACCGTGAGCAGATGCGCTTCGAGTCCCTTCAACAGCGGGCTGGCGCAGACCATCTCGACGCATTTGCGCGTGGTGGCGCTGCCATCGAACGCGATCAGGAAGCGCTTGATCTCGTGATAATCACGCGATGCAACCAAAGCCGGACGATGCACGGCGCGAACGACGCGCTCCAGGTTGCTGCCGAGATGGCCGCTGGAAAAATCCGCGTGCTCGCCGCGCTTGCCGAGCACGAACAGGCGCACGCCGGGTTCAAGTTCCAACAAGACGTCGACCAGCGCGCCGTGACGTTGGCGGGTTTCGGCATCGATTCCATTGGCTTTCGAAATCTGCGCGCGTGCGGCGTCCAGGAGCTCGCGACCCTGCGCCTGCGCGAGCCTGCCGCGCTGCTCGTCAACGTTGGCCAGTTTGTCGAGCAAGATTTCATGCGCACCCAGCGACAGGCTGCCACTCAGATCAGTCGCGGCAGGTTTTCCGTGGACCTGGTCGATGGCATGCAACAGCTCCAGCGGCGAACCTAGTCGCGCTGCCGCCCAGCCGGCGAACTGCGCAACGCTGCTGGCGTAAACCGAAGGATCGAGCGCGGCAAGCACGCGGCCATGAACATTGATCAGGGAGCCTCTACTCGTCATTGCCGTTCCTCAGTGTCCGTCCATCATGCGCGCGGCATCGGGTTTGTCGTGTACGCCGAGGCGGTCGATCAACGTCGCGCTGGCGGCATTCAAGCCGAGCACTTCAACTTCGGTGCCTTCGCGACGAAACTTCAGCACCACCTTGTCCAGCGCACCGACCGCGCTCAAGTCCCAAAAGTGCGCGGCGTTGACATCAATGCGAACGCGCTGCAAGACCTCTCGGAAATCGAACGCGGAAACAAACGTATCAGCCGACGCGAAGAACACCTGCCCGGTCACCACATATTCGCGCGCCGCGCCGTCGTCGCTCGCCGTCGAACCGATATGCAATACGCGGCCCACCTTTCTCGCGAAGAACAGCGCTGACAGCAGCACCCCGGTAAGTACACCCTTGGCCAAGTCGTGGCTGAACACGGTCACCACCACCGTGCCGAGCATAACGATGCTCGACGTGGTCGGGTGCGTGCGCAGTTGTTTGATCGATGTCCAGCTGAAGGTACCGATCGATACCATGATCATCACCGCGACCAGCGCCGCCATCGGGATCATCGCTACCCACGGGCCGGCGAACACCACCAGCAACAGCAACACGCCGCCTGCAACGAAGGTCGACAAGCGGCCACGACCGCCCGATTTCACGTTGATCACCGACTGCCCGATCATCGCGCAACCCGCCATGCCACCGATCATTCCGGCCGCGATATTGGCAACACCCTGCCCCATGCATTCGCGATTCTTGTCGCTGGGTGTGTCGGTCAGGTCGTCGACAATCTGCGCGGTCAGCAGCGATTCGAGCAGGCCAACCACGGCCAGCGTCGCTGATACCGGCAGGATGATCCACAGCGTTTCCAGCGTCAGCGGAACCTCGGGAAACAGGAAGATCGGCAAGCTGTCCGGCAATGCGCCCATGTCGCCGACGGTACGAATGTCGAGCTTCAACGTGATCGCAACGATGGTCAGCAACACGATCGCCACCAACGGCGAAGGAATCGTTCGCGTCAGTCGCGGAAACAGATAGATGATCGCCAACCCGCCTGCCGTCATCGCGTAAACGGTCCACGGCACGTTGGTCAGTTCCGGCAACTGCGCCATGAAAATCAGGATGGCCAGCGCGTTGACGAAGCCGGTGATCACCGAGCGCGACACGAAGCGCATCAGCACACCCAGCTTGAATGCACCAGCGATGATCTGCAGCAATCCGGTCAGCAAAGTTGCGGCGAGCAGATATTGCAGGCCATGGTCCCTGACCAATCCGACCATCAACAAGGCCATCGCACCAGTCGCCGCCGAGATCATGCCGGGACGACCGCCCGTAAACGAGATCACCACCGCGATACAGAATGACGCGTACAGACCAACTTTCGGATCGACGCCCGCGATGATCGAAAACGCGATGGCTTCCGGAATCAACGCCAACGCGACGACCAGACCGGCGAGCACATCGCCACGAATGTTGCCCAGCCAATCCTGGCGCAGGCGCGAAGCAAGATTCAAATGGGCGGTCCCATGCCGGCGCGAGGGCCGATGCAATGAAGAATTACCTGCCCGGAAGCGTTCCTGGGCAGGACTCGGTGTTGATAGTGGCGGCTTTCGCCACACGACGGGCTACAAGCGTCGGCGCGCAGTGTAACGGAAGGGGAAATGCCGGGTCAGCGCCGTACGCCGAGTGGCGGCCGCCTGCAAAAGAACCTCAAACTTCGTCGCTCCTGCGTAGGCAAGATCTCATCCTGACATGGCATTCTGTTGCCGGATCGACGCCGCCAAACACAAAGTTTGCGTGATCTGCAGCCGCATCTTTCCTCTGGGTGCAGCCCTCACCCGTTTGCGATTCCATCGAGAAGCTCGCGATAGATCGCCAGGTCTTCGTCGCTGAAACAACAGAACGTCACGGCTTCCAGCGTAACGGAACGATGGCTGGCAACAGTCTGTACGGCGAGGCAAGCCGCGTCGTGTTTCGGGTAGCCATAGACACCGGTGCTGATGCTGGGGAATGCGATGGACCTGACAGCCAGTCCTTCCGCGACCCCCAGGCAATTTCGGTAGCAGTCGGCAAGCTGCTGCGGTTCGACCGAGGCTCCGCCATGCCATACCGGTCCGACCGTGTGGATAACGTACTTGGCCGGCAGTCGATAGCCCTTGGTCGCCTTGGCCTGGCCGGTATAGCAACCGCCCAGCTGCCGACATTCGCGGAGCAGTTCGGGTCCGGCAGCGCGGTGGATTGCGCCATCTACGCCTAAGCCACCAAGCAGCGACTGGTTCGCGGCGTTGACGATGGCGTCAACCACGAGGGTTGTGATGTCGTGCTTGATGGCGAGGAGTCGCATCTTGCTATGGCCCCTGTTTTGAAAAATACATGCTGGCCAACGCTACCTCGGTGACCACCGTTCCTGCTACACCCGCGTCACCGCGCACGAGAAGCATCCCTGTTTCGCATTGTGAAGATGGACGTATGCGACTTCGGTGTCATCGAACAATCGCTCCAGTTCGCCTGCCACGAGTGTTCCTTCACAAACAGTTGCCTCGATCATCATGTCTTCGGCATCGTACGCGCGAACGGACATCAGGCGACCAGAAACGTAGTTCGGAATCTCGCCCGCCGGCAGGTGACGTTGCTCGACATTGCTGCGGATGAAGATGGGGCCGGTGGCGCGATACGGTGAACTCGCTGGCTGGTGCATGTAGGAAAGCAGGAGCAGCTCTTCGCCAACCTCGGCGTCTTCAAGACTGATGCGACATGGGAAGCCCGGACTCTCTTTCGCGATGCGGCGAACAGCGCCATGTTTCCGAAGCTCGTCGTCGTTGAGATCAAACAGACTCTCGAACGACTCGGGAGCCAATCCGACCAGTTGGAATGTCGCTGTCATGGTGAACTCCGGCTCTGAAGGTCAACATGATGACAAGGTCGATCAACCAAGACTCGCCAGATTCGGACACCGCATTCGATAGCACCATTGCTCAGCAGTCGCCAGCCAAGTTGGCCTCGTTGATCAGCACTCGAACGACCCGACAATGAACACTTTGAGCCGGGCTTCGACGCTTGTACAACAACGATGACCCCAACTTCCATCTTCGAACAACTTTACACAAGACACATTCAACGCTAACAGCTCGCTTCCACACTGTTCTCCGGGAACTTTCCCGTCACTGGAGAACGTCATCATGCAATCCGCAAAAAACTATGCATTCGCCGGCCTGCTGGCCGGAATCTTGCTTACTGCCGCAGGAATCGGAATCTACGCGCATGCGCAGGACTCTCAAGGCCACGATGCACGCAATGACACTCGGGCCACGATCACAGGAAGTCCATCTGAATTAGCGCAACGTGCACGGGAACTTGGCGAGCACGTTTGCGCGAACATCAAAGCAGCCAGCGATTGTCCCGTGACTCCCGCAGCCGATGGAGCTTTCAATGAGTTGAGTGCCATGCAGGATAGCTTTCAGACTGGCCAAGCGCGCATGCACGAACTGTTGACGTCCGCCAACTTTGATCCTGGCGAATTCGCCCGTATCCAAACTCAGCAAGCACAAGCGGTCCAGATGAGTGCAGCGCGATTCATGCAGTTCCTCGCAGATGCAGCTACTGCGCTCACGCCGGAGCAACGCCAGATGTTCTCGCGCAAGGCACCTGCCGGGAAGTAAGCTCGGTTTGAGCTTCCGCTTGGACGCGTCGAATGAGTCACCGATGACTATCCAACTGCTGCTACTGGAAGATGATCGCCGCCTGGCCGAAATGATCGGCGAATACCTCGGCCAGGCTGGATTTTCGGTCCACATGGAAACGCTCGGTTATCGTGCATTGCAGCGGCTCGATGGTGGCGACTTCGGTGCCCTTGTGCTTGACTTGACCTTGCCGGATGGCGACGGCCTGGACTTTTGCCGAGAGATTCGGGCACGTCCCCAATTGGCTAGCTTGCCTATTCTCATGCTCACGGCACGAGGAGACCCGTCCGACCGAATCGTCGGCTTGGAGCTGGGCGCGGACGATTATCTGCCGAAGCCCTTCGAGCCACGTGAACTGCTGGCCCGCCTGCGCGCGATCCTGCGTCGCAGCGGACCTGCCGCGCAGCATCGTAGCGAGCGCGTGATGCGGTTCGGTCGACTCGAGATCGACGGCGATGCCCATCAAGTGCGACTCGACGGTGAAGTTCGACCATTGACCGGTCACCAATTCGCGTTGCTCAATTTGCTCGCGCGACATGCCGGTCGCGTGCTTAGTCGAGACTGGCTACTGGAAGCCTTGAACGGCTCCCGTGCGGACAGCTTTGATCGCTCGATCGACGTACACATCTCGAAGCTGCGCGTCGCCGTCGAAGATGACCCCAAAAGCCCTCGCCGCATTCTGACTCTGCGCGGCGCGGGCTACGTATTCGCCAAGTCGCAGGATTGAACCGACCATGCCGCGTATCCGGCTGTTTCAGCGCTTCTACCTCGTTTTCGTGGTCATGTTGGTCGTGTTCGCGTTCGTCGGCGTGGCCATGCGTCACTCGATCGCCGAGCCTCTTCCATTGCCGGTATGGATGCTCGTGTTCATTGTCATCGCCATGATCCTCAGCCTCGGTACCTATCCATTTGTGCGTCGGCTGACTACTCGCCTGTCCCGGCTACAACAAACGGTCAGTGCCTTTGGTCGTGGAGAGTTGGCGAGTCGCGCCGCTATCGAAGGCAGCGACGAGATCGCGCAACTCGCACAAGGATTCAACCTGGCAGCCGAGCGCATCGAAGCACTGGTCGCCGCGCATCGTCGTCTGCTTGCCAACGCGAGTCACGAACTGCGCACGCCGTTGACGCGGATTCGAATGAGCGTCGAGTTATTGAGCGCTTCGACCGACAGTGGTCATCGCGCAGAACTGGCAAAAGACTTGCGCGAACTCGACGACCTCCTCGAAGAGATCCTGTTGGCCAGTCGGCTGGAGGCGCTGCCAAATGGCGGTGAACCCGAACCAGAGATTGATCTGCTCGCCCTGATCGCCGAAGAGTGCGCGCGATACGATCATGTCGATTTCGCCTTCCCGCCCAGCACCGGCGAGAAGCACCCGATGTGGTTGCACGGAAACGAGCGGCTGTTGCGTCGCCTCGTGCGCAACCTGCTTGAGAATGCGCGTCGCCACGGCGAGCCGCCGACCGAGCTTCGGCTGCTGGTGAGCAACGATGCGCTGGAACTTCACGTCACGGATGCCGGCCCCGGCGTCGAGAAAGCTGACCGCGACCGCGTCTTTGAACCGTTCTTCCAGGGACGAAACGCCGAAGAGAATGTCGGAAGCGGCCTCGGCCTGTCGTTGATTCAGCAGATTTCTCGTTACCACGGTGGCGACGCGAGCTGTGTTGACCGCGCCGATGGTGGGAGCGGATTTCTTGTGTGGATCCCGCGAAGCCGCATCGCCTCGTTGGATGACAGCTTCAACTTAAACAACCACCGGCCGATTCGGTAGCTCATCTGGATTGCTCGTCCCACTGGCCGGAAAATACTCGGTCAGCAGCGCGTGGATCGACGCAATCGCAGCCATCGTGCCTTCGGCGTGATTGTCATCGCGGCAGGCTTGCTCAAGCGAAGCACAAATTGCGCGCCACTGTCCCGGCGCAGCCTTCGCGGCGATGCCGCGATCGGCGACAATTTCTATGGCCTGCTCGGCGAGCAGGATGTAGATGAGGACGCCGGTGTTGCCTTCGGTGTTCCAGACGCGCAGGCGGGCGAAGGCGGCGTCGGCGCGGTCACGCGCTGTCGTGTACGTTAAGGCTTCAAACCACGGCAGGCCACCTTCGATGGCGAAACAGATTTCGCCGAGATGATCTTGTTCGCCGGCAGCAATCGCGGCCTGGATATTGGCCAGCGTTGCCTGCGGGAACGCTTTGTGGACCTGGAGCCGGGCCAGCCAGTGTCGGATCGGATTCATTACCAGCTCCCCGATGCGCCGCCGCCAGCGGAACTGCCGCCACCGCCGCTGAATCCACCACCGCCGGAGCTTCCGCCCCAACTGCCACCACCGCCACTACTCGAGCCGCCGCTGAAAGGTCCACCACCGGAACTGTTGGCGTAGCGACCGGTTGCTCCACCGAACCAGCCGAACAGCAGGCCAACCATGCCGACTGCCAGAGCGCCGAATAACGAGCCACCGATGAAGTAAGTGAGCAAGCCTGCTGCTCCGCCAACCAGCAATGGTCGCGCAGGACGCGACAGTCGTCCGAAAAATGCTTTCACCCAAAACATGCCGAAGAGACCAAGGAAAATGGCGTGAAATGGATTGGGCTTGCCACCTTCATCCTTGTTCTCGACCCACGGCTCGGCCAAGGGCTCGCCATCGATCAGCGCGGTCAACGCCATCGCGGTGTCTCGGATGCCGCCGTTGAAATCGCCCGCGCGAAACTTTGGCGTCAAGTACTCGCGAAGGATCCGAGCGGCGGCGGCATCGGGGATGGCACCTTCCAGTCCGCGACCGACTTCGATGCGACTGCGACGGTCACCCTTGGCGATGATGAGTAGTGCGCCGTCATCGACGCCGTTGCGGCCAAGCTTCCACTGATCGAAGACGCGAATTGCGTAAGCAGCAATCTCTTCCGGTTGCGTGGTCGCTACAAGCAGCACGCCGAGCTGTGC
The DNA here is from genome assembly GCA_049661925.1 of Dokdonella sp. Taxonomy (GTDB): domain Bacteria; phylum Pseudomonadota; class Gammaproteobacteria; order Xanthomonadales; family Rhodanobacteraceae; genus Dokdonella. The sequence continues at coordinate 19,327 of JBATAQ010000102.1, read as the reverse complement.
ACCCTTTCGTTTTTCCAGTGCGGTGAGCTCGCTTTCGAGCGCGGCAGTCTCGTCGACACTGAGCGTGCCGGTGGTATCGGTGACGCGCGCTTTCAGTTCCGGTATCGGCGCGAGGCCATCCTGCGCAAGCGCAGGCAGAGCGGCGAACGCCGTCAGCAGCAGCGCAAGCAGGCCATTCCGCCAGCGATCAGTGCGCACTGCGGTAGCGATCGCGCAATTGGGCCACGCGCTGCACGTACACCTGCGTTTCCGCATACGGCGGCACGCCGTTGTACTTGCTCACGGCACCCGGGCCGGCGTTGTAAGCGGCAGTGGCGCGGGTTTCGTCGCCACCGAACCGCTTCAACATCTGCGCCAGATACTGGGCACCGCCGTTGATGTTCGATGCCGCGTCGAATGCATCACCAACGCCAAGATCAAGCGCCGTGCCGGGCATCAGCTGCATCAAGCCTTGCGCGCCTTTCGCCGACAGCGCCATCGGGTTGAATGCAGATTCTGCATGGATGACGGCGCGAATCAGCGAAGCATCGACACCGCTCGCCAGCGCGGCCGCAGAAATCTCGTCACGAAACATATCGACCTTGAGCGGCGTATGCGCGAAATCCACGCTCGATTTCAAATTGCAGGCGTAGCAAGTTTCCTGAAACACGTAGGAAAACATCAACCGAAAGTCGCCGCCCCTGGGTTTCACGTTGGTGTATTCAACGACGCCGTCCTTGCGCTTGACTGTGTAGACCGAGCCGCGCGTTGTGCGTGGGCCAGTTGCGGCAGGCGACGCCTTGATGGTGGCGATACCGCCGATAGGCTTCACGAATGGCGCTGCACTGGCCATATCGGCAGTGGACGTAGCGCCGGAATTCTCCGCGCGCACATCGGGCTGTTCGCGGTACTGGCTGCCGTTCTGCGCGGCAAGGCTGCCGGGCGCTGGTGGCTTGCGTTCGAACGCGCCGGATTTCGAGATCGCCTTGCACTGGCTGAATTTCTTCGGGTCGTCGGCGAAGGCAGTTCGGCCCTGACTGTCCTTGCATTTGTAGAGCACCACGTCGGCGCGCGCAGCTGCGCCATGCAGCAGCACGGCGAGCAGGATGCCGTGGGCGAAAACTGATGTGAGATGTTGTTGCATCGAAACTCGGTCGCCTTGTCAGCCCAACGGGCCGCTCGCGTAAAACTCGACCTTGCCACAAGAACCGCATGCGTACGTGTCGAACGCTTGTCGATTCACGAAAAAATCTCCGAAAAAGATATCTGCCATATACGAGCCTTCATGGAATTTTTTGCGTCCCACATGCGTCATGGGCGTTGAGCAGCGCAGGCAGTCCAGCCTGCGATCAGCAGGCTGCAACGCGGGTTCCAGTTCCGATCTCCAGCGCCCTTGCGGAGGCGATCCGTCAATGCCGGCACCGCACTTCCAGCAAACGTCGAGTTCGTTGTCATTGGTTTCGTGGCAGGTTTTGCAGGTCCAGGTCATGGCGACGTCAGCGGCTTGTGGATTGCAGTCCGGAACTGGAAGTTCCGCGTGGCATGCGACCGCGTGCGCGTGGCGCGACCCGGTCAAGCCGCATAAACTGTTGCATTCATTGGAATTTCGCAAGCCCCATGACCGGCAAGCTCTACATAAAAACCCACGGTTGCCAGATGAACGAGTACGACTCGGCGAAGATGGCCGACGTGCTCAAGGCCAGCCATGGGTTGGAACTTACCCTGGATGAGGGTGAGGCCGATGTGATCCTGATCAACACCTGTTCGATCCGCGAAAACGCCGAGAACAAGGTTTTCAGCCAATTGGGCCGCTGGAAAGAGATCAAGAAGAAGAACGAATCGGTGGTGATCGGTGTCGGCGGCTGCGTGGCCAGTCAGGAAGGCGAGACGATTCTTCAACGTGCGCCTTATGTCGACGTGGTGTTTGGACCGCAGACCCTGCACCGCCTGCCCGGCCTGATTGATGCACGACGCAGCAGCGGCAAGCCGCAAGTGGATATCAGCTTCCCGGAAATCGAGAAGTTCGATTGCCTGCCGGAGCCGCGAGCGGAAGGTCCGACCGCGTTTGTGTCGATCATGGAAGGCTGCTCGAAGTACTGTTCGTTCTGCGTCGTGCCCTACACGCGCGGCGAAGAAATCAGCCGGCCGTTCGACGACGTGATTGCGGAAATCGCGACGCTTGCCGAACAAGGTGTGCGCGAAATCAATTTGCTGGGGCAAAACGTCAACGCCTATCGCGGTGCGATGCATGGTGGCGGGCTGGCGGACCTAGGCTTGCTGATCCAGGCGATGGCGGAGATCGATGGCGTTGGCCGCATTCGCTTCACGACGTCGCACCCCATGGAATTTTCCGATTCGCTGATCGACGCCTATGCCAGCGTGCCGCAACTGGCGAATTATCTGCACCTGCCGGTGCAGTCGGGATCGGATCGCATTCTTGCGGCGATGAAGCGCGGCTACACGGCGTTGGAGTTCAAGCAGCGCATCCGCAAGTTGCGCGCTGTGCGGCCGGACATCACCGTGGCTTCGGATTTCATCGTTGGCTTCCCCGGCGAGACCGATGCGGATTTCGACAAAACCATGAAGCTGATCGATGACATCGGCTTCGATCACAGCTACTCGTTCATCTACTCGGCACGGCCCGGCACGCCGGCGGCCACGCTCGCGGATGACACGCCACTTGAAGTGAAGAAGCAACGCCTGCAACGCCTGCAGGAAGCGATCAACACGAATGCCAATGCGATTGCGCAGTCGATGATGGGCAGCGTGCAAAGCGTGCTGGTCGAAGGGCCAAGCACACGCGATGCGAACGAGCTGTCAGGCCGAACTGAGAACATGCGCAAGTTGAATTTTGCCGGGCCGATGCGACTGGTTGGGCAGTTTGTGGATGTGCGTGTGACCGAGGTGATGACCAACTCACTGCGTGGGCGCATTGTTACTGATGAGACGGTTGCTGCGTGACGATTGGAGCGTTGAACATTGGTGGAATCACCTGCGGTGGTTCCACCCTACAAATGCATCTTGTGATCGACCGGGATGGCTGGGCCACACACAGGGTGAGGCGCTTTACAACAGCGGAGCTGGTCAACCCGCGTAGCGGATTCCACCGCGAAGCAGAAAGCGTTACCCGACACTCCTTGCCGTATTGATCACGTTCACCCCATCAAAGCGCGTCGTGGCCGAGCCATGCGACACGGCCGAGACCTGCCCCGGCTGGCCCTTGCCGTCGAAGAACGAGCCATTGAGGCGGTAGTCGGACTTGTCGCAGACCGCGCTACACGCATTCCAGAATTCGGGCGTGCGAATTTGATATGCCACGTCTTCGATCATGTCGCCGACCTTGCCGTCCTTGATCTCAAAGAACAACTGCCCACCGAATTGCGCGTTGTAGCGCTGCTGGTCGATAGAGTACGAACCGCGTCCGAGGATGTAGATGCCGTCCTTCACGTCGGCAATCATCTGCGCTGGCGTCAGTGCTTTCGCGCCCGGCGCCAGCGAGACGTTCGCCATGCGCTGGAACTGCACGCTGGACCACGAATCGGCATAGCAGCAACCCTGCGACGCCTTCTCGCCAATGATGTGGACCTGATCACGAGTGGCTTGGTAATTGACCAGGATGCCATCCTTGATCAAATCCCAGCGTTTGGTCTTCACGCCCTCGTCGTCGTAGCCGACGTAGCCCAGCGAGTTCGGTTGGGTCTTGTCGGCGACGATGGTCACCTTGTTGCTGCCGTACTTGAAGTCGCCGCTCTGGAGTTTGTCCAGCGTCGCGAAACTGGTGCCGGCGTAGTTGGCTTCGTAGCCGAGCACGCGATCCAGTTCCAGCGGATGACCGACCGATTCGTGGATGGTCAGGAACAGGTTGGTCGGGTCGATCACCAGGTCGTATTTTCCGGGTTTCACCGAAGCGGCTTTCAGTTTTTCGCGGGCGTGCTGGCCGGCTGATTCTGCATCGGCGAGCAGGTCGTACGAATCGGAATACACAGTCACGCCGCACGGCAGCACGAACTGGTGCTCCTTTTTCGGCTCCAGGTATTCGTAGCCCATACCAACCGGTGCACCGAGGCCGTCGCGACTACGAAACTTGCCGGTCGCCTTGTCGGTGGCGTTGGCGGTGAGCGGCGCCCAGATGCGGTGGATGTCCTGATCGATGTACGAGCCATCACTGGATGCGAAATATTTCTGCTCGTTGATCTGGAACAGGTTCGAATTGACGAAACTGGCACCCGCCGCGAGCGCGGCTGCATTCGCGGCCAGAAGCAGATCGGCTTTTTCCTTGATCGGCACTTCCATCGCATTGCGCTTGATCGGCGTCGCCCAACTGACTTCGCCAACGCCCTTTACCGGCGCGAGTTGCACCGGTTCGGTGGTGAGCGCGGAATTCGCCTTGGCGATTGCGACGGCTTGCCTGGTTGCGTTGGCAACGCCATCGCGGGTCAGTTCACTGGTCGCGGCAAAGCCCCAGGTTCCCTTGACGATGACGCGAATGCCAACGCCGGTCGATTCGGTATTGGTGATGTTCTGCACCTTGTTTTCGCGCGTCATCACGAACTGGCGAAGGTACTTGCCGATGCGTACGTCGCAATAGGTCGCACCGGCGGATTTCGCCGTGTTCAAGGCGACATCGGCGAGCTGCTTCTTCAGCGCGACATCGATGCGCTCGATCAACTGCTCGGCGGCAATGGCACGACCAAACGATGGCACCAGCAACAGCGCAAGACCGGCCTGGCTGGTGATGCTGAGAAAATTTCGGCGATGCATGGTCCAGCTCCGCGTTTGGGATAGCCGCATCTTGGCGCGATGCTGCCGAGCTGTCATGTGACTTTCGCCATGAGCGCGGAAGGGCAACCAAAAAATTTGGCCAGTCAAAGTCGCAAGCATCCGCCGCAACGCAGCGACGCTGCGTGCTGTTGACCTGCATCTCGTTTCGGGGAGGCGAGTTGGCGGAGAAGAGGCCCGCAGGGTGGCCCGAATGGATTTGGGTCAGTTCGCTGTCAGCACAGGGACGTGCTGTCAGCGAACCCCGGAGCCAGCTTGCGTATTCGTGCGGCTTCATCGCGCGACCGACCCGCCACGGGCGCATCTTTGGGCCATGTTTCTCTGCGAGGAGAAAGGAGGAGCGGCGGGCGGCAGCCCGGCGAAACGCTTGACCAGAATGGCGACAGCCAACAACAAGAGCAACGCGGCAGCCCTGCGAAACACTCGACCAGTTTGGTGCGAGCCGATCAGAGCGAGAGCGACACCGTCGAAAAAGCGAGAGACAGCACAAGAACCGGACCCTCACCCCAACCCCTCTCCCGCGGGAAGAGGGACTAAATGCGTTTCGTCCATCTGCGCTTAGCTATGGCCGGGCGCGGATTCGCGGTTGAGGCGATCAAGCGGGATAATGCCCCACACATTCCTCCATGCGATGCGCATGCCATGCGCCCAAACCGCGACCGCGGTGCGCATACCGAAAAAGAAGAGAGAACCATGACAAGCAATCACGAATTGTTCGAGCGCGCCGTGCGGTGCATGCCGGGCGGTGTCAACTCGCCAGTGCGGGCCTTCAAGTCGGTGGGTGGCGAGCCGTTTTTCACGGCGCGTGCCGATGGTCCTTACCTGTGGGATGTCGAGGGCAAGCGCTATATCGACTACGTGGGTTCGTGGGGTCCAATGATCGTCGGTCACAACCATCCGACGGTTCGTGCGGCAGTTGCCGACGCGATCGAGCATGGATTGTCGTTCGGCACGCCCTGCCCGGCTGAAGTGACGATGGCGGAAACGATCTGCGAGCTGATTCCCTCGATGGATGTTGTGCGCATGGTCAACTCGGGAACCGAGGCGACGATGTCGGCAATTCGGCTTGCGCGTGGCGCGACCGGGCGGCATCGCATCGTCAAGTTCGAAGGCTGTTATCACGGCCACGCCGATGGATTTCTGGTCAAGGCGGGCTCGGGTGCATTGACGCTGGGCACGCCAACTTCGCCCGGCGTGCCAGCGGCGCTGGCCGATCTCACCCTGACCCTGCCCTACAACGATTTCGATGCGGCGACAGCCTTGTTCGAGAAGGTGGGCGACGACATCGCCGGGCTGATTGTGGAACCGGTTGCCGGCAACATGAATTGCATCCTGCCGCGCGAGGGTTACCTGCTGCATCTGCGCGAGCTGTGCACGCAATACGGTGCACTGCTGATTTTCGACGAGGTGATGACCGGCTTCCGCATTGCACTGGGCGGCGCGCAGGCGCACTACGGCATCACCCCCGACCTGACCACCTTTGGCAAGATCATTGGTGGTGGCATGCCGGTGGGCGCATACGGCGGCCGTCGGGATTTGATGGAGCAGATCGCACCCGCCGGACCGGTCTACCAGGCCGGCACGCTGTCGGGCAATCCGGTTGCGATGGCGGCGGGCCTTGCGATGTTGCGGCTGGTGCGGGCGCCGAATTTCCACGATGAGCTGGCGCGCCGCACGCGCCTGCTGACCGATGGCCTGAAGGCATGCGCCGATGGGGCTGGTGTGCCGTTGACCGTCAATCGCCTTGGTGGGATGTTCGGTATTTTCTTCAGCGACCAGAACGTCGATACCTACGACCAGGCCGTTGCCTGTGATGTTGCCGCGTTCAATCGCTTCTTCCACGCCATGCTGCAACGCGGCGTCTACTTCGCGCCGTCGGCATTTGAAGCTGGCTTCATGTCGATCGCGCATGACGAAAATGTGATTGCCGAAACGCTCGCCGCTGCGCGTGAAGCGTTTGCGCTGGTGAGGCGGGGATAGGAGACGCGATGGACACTGCGCTTAAGATCACGCAGGACCTCAACACAGCTCTCGTCATCCTCGCGTAGGCGGGGATCCATTTTGATTTTGCTGTAGTGCCGACAAGCTATCGAAGATCAGAATGGATCCCCGCCTTCGCGAGGATGGCGTAATGATCGCGGCGCGATCATTACGCCACCTGCAACTTGATATCGAGGTGCTTGAAATAGTCGCGTTCCTGTTCAAGGTCGGCGCGGGTCAGCGGGTGGCGATCCAGCCAGCCATCCGGGAACACCATCTTCAGGCTGCGCTCGCCGGTATCAAGACAAATGACTGGCAACGCATCGTTGCTGCGGCCGCGTTGCAGCAAGGCAGCCAGTCGCAACAGGCCGGTCAGCGAACGCGCGTCTCGCTGGAATCGTGCAGGAAGGCTGTCGAACTGACAGCGTTGCGGCTTGCGGCGGTGTGAGCGGATGATGGTCGCAACCACCTGCTGGCCTTGGCGCGTAAAGCCGGCCATGTCCGAATTGGCAACAATGTAGGCCCCGTGCTGGTGATGCTGACTGTGCGCGATGGCCAGCCCAACTTCGTGAATGTCAGCGCACCACCCCAGCACTTCGCGTTCCAGCGCGCCCAATCCCCAACTCGACGCGACCTGGTCAAACAGCATTTGCGCCGTCTCGCGCACACGCAGGGATTGCTCGGCGTCGACGTTATAACGCTTGGCCAACGCGCTGATCGAACCGACACGCGGATCGCGATCACTGGCACGGCCGAGCATGTCGTAGAGCAATCCCTCACGCATGGCCGTCTCGCAGACCATCAAACGGGTAATACCGAGCGCGCTGAACGCTGCTTCCATGATCACCGCACCACCCGCGATCAAGCCGACGCGATCCTCGCTCAATCCGGGCAGCGACAGGTTTTCGACTGAGCCCGCGTCGAGGATGGCGAGTCGCAGTTGGAGTAGCGCTTCAGGTGTCACGCCCACTTCTGACCAGGCATTGGCGACGCAGATTGCTTCGATGGCCCGGGCGGTCCCGGACGAGCCGATTGCCTCGATCCATCCGCGTGAACGGTAGTACGCCGCGAACTGTTGCAACTCCACTTCGATTTCGGTCAAGGCCTGGCGCCAGCGCTTCTGCGTGTACTTGCCATCGGCAAAATAGCGCAGAGAGCTGACCACGCAACCCATTTGCAGACTCTCGCGTTCCAGCGTTTCAAAGTCCTGGCCGATGATGAATTCGGTGCTGCCACCGCCGATGTCGATCACCAGCCGCCGTTGCGGGCCACGCGGCAAACTGTGTGCCACGCCCTGGTAGATCAAGCGTGCTTCTTCGCGGCCCGAAACGACTTCGATCGGATGTCCCAGCGCCTGCTCGGCGGGCAGCAGAAATTCCTGCGGTCGCGCCAGTTGGCGCACCGAGTTGGTCGCGACGGCGTGGACATGGTCGTGCGGCAGGCCACTCAGGCGCTGGCCAAAACGTGCCAGCGTGGTCAGCGCCCGATCAAGATGCGCCTGGTCCAGGCTGCGGTCCGTGCGCAGGCCCATCGCCATGCGCACGCTGTCGCGCAAGCGATCAATCACGCGAAATTCGCCGTCCTGATAGCGGGCGACAACGAGGTGAAAACTGTTCGAGCCCAGATCGACGGCTGCAATGATTTCGCCGTCGTTGATCTGCAAGGCAGTCGTCATGGCCGGCCACCCCCGAGACGCGCGCCCATCATCCGCAAATTTCCTTGAGCAACCACGCCTGCGCCGAGTGCGGTTTGGCGTCGCCTGGGGTCAATCGCAGGTAGCTGCCATCGGGCCGCAATTCCCAGGCATGGGTGTTGTCCTTGAGGTAATTCTTCAAGGATTCGTTGTAGACGCGTTTGGCGATTTTCGAATCGAGCAGTGGGAAGCAGGTTTCGACGCGGCGCAACAGGTTGCGCTCCATCCAGTCGGCGCTGGAGCAGAAGATTTCCGGTTCGTCATCATTCTGGAACCAGTAGACGCGGCTGTGTTCCAGGAAGCGACCGATGATCGAGCGGACCCGAATGTTTTCCGAAATGCCGGGAATTCCTGGTCGCAAGGTGCAGGCACCGCGCACGATCAAGTCGATACGAACGCCGGCGCGCGAAGCTTCGTACAACTTCTCGATCACGTCCTCTTCGTTGAGCGAGTTGATCTTGGCGATGATCCGCGCCGGTTTTCCCGCACGTGCGTTGACTGCCTCGCGTTGGATGCGCGCCATGATCCCCGGGTGCAGGGTGAACGGTGAATGCAGCAGGCGCTTCAACTTAATGACCGGACCCAGGCCGGACAATTGCAGGAACAGCAGGTGCGCGTCGTTGCCGATTTCCGGATCGGCGGTCATCAGGCCGAAGTCGGTGTAGAACTTGGACGTCACCTGATGGTAGTTGCCGGTGGAAAGGTGCACGTAGCGATGCAGGCTGCCGCGTTCGCGGCGAACGATCAGCAGCATCTTGGCGTGCGTCTTGTAGCCAATCACGCCGTAGACGACCTGGACGCCGGCCTCCTGCAATTGATTGGCGAGGCGCAGGTTCGATTCCTCGTCGAAACGCGCGCGCAGTTCGACGACGACGGTGACGTCCTTGCCGTTGCGTGCAGCAGTGACAAGGTGGTCGATGAGCGGTGAATCGTTGCCGGCGCGATACAACGTTTGCTTGATCGCGTGCACGTCGGGATCGACGCTGGCCTCGCGCAGCAACTCCACTACGGTGCCGAACGAGTCGAAGGGATGATGCATGAGGATGTCGTGTTCGCGAATCGCGTCGAACAGGCTTCGTTCCTCGATGACGGCACGCTTGATGCGTTGCTTGAATGGCGTGAATTTCAGGTCCGGGCGTTCGACCTGGTCGTAGATGTTGCCGATCCGGTTGAGATTCACCGGGCCGTCGCAGCGATAGACATCGGTACTGGTCAGCTCGAGGTTCTGGACCAGCATCTCGACGACGGGTTTGGGGCAATTCTCGGTGACTTCCAGGCGCACCGCGCTGGCATAACCACGTGCATTGAGTTCGGTACGCAAGGCGATCGCGATGTTCTCGACTTCGTCATCATCCACGAACAGTTCGCTGTTGCGGGTCACCCGAAACTGGTACGCGCCCTTCACCTTGATGCCGGGGAAAAGCTCCTCCATGAACTCATGCAGGATGCTCGACAGGAACACGAAGTCGTAGGTGCGGTCGGCGACTTCGGACGGCAGTCGAATGATGCGAGGCAGCGAGCGCGGCGCGCGCAGCAGCGCCATGTGCGCCTCGCGACCGAACGCGTCGACGCCTTCCAAGGCAACCGCGATAGTCAGGCTTTTGTTGAGGATGCGCGGGAACGGATGAGCGGGGTCGAGGCCCAATGGCGACAGCACCGGCAGGATTTCGTTGCGGAAATAACCCTGCAACCAGCGCCGCTGTTTCTCGGTCCAGCGATCGCGCGCGATGAAGCGGATGCCTTCGCTGTCGAGTTCCGGCAACAGCACGTCATTGAGGAAATCGTACTGGCGCTTGACCAATGCCAGTGCGCGCTCACGGATTGCTGCGAGAACTTCGCCAACGGGTGCGCCATCGGGTCCCGGTAGGGAATCGCCAAAGGCCAGATGATGGCGCAGCACGGCGACGCGTACTTCGAAAAACTCATCCAGATTGGTACACGAGATGCACAGGTAGCGCAGCCGTTCCAGCAACGGCATCTGCACATCCTCGGCTTGCGCGAGGACGCGAAAATTGAATTCGAGTTGGGCCAGCTCGCGATTGAGATACAACGCCGGATCGGCAAGATCGGGCTGTTCGGCAGCGGCTTCGACAAGGCTTTCAGTCATGGTCAAGCTCATTTCAATGTGGCGGCGGCTTCGGCTCTCTCGGCATGAGATGTGGCTTGCAATCCTTCGCGGCGCAAGCCGGGCTGGGCGGCATCGGACAGCATGTAAGCCATGAACGCCAAGGTCAATGGACGCAACTGCCCGCCCGCATCGCGATTGGCGACCAGATACAGCTCGCGAGCCAACGAATAGCGACCATTGCTCAGGCTTTCCGTATTCAGTGAAAGCCTGTTTACGGCGGGATCGATGATCGCCAGAGCACGAACCTGCGCGCCGACCGAACCGGCAGCAGCGTAGCCGATGGCTTCGCGATTTTCGGCGACGGCGTGGACGACTGCGCCATTGCCCGGCCATTCGACGACATCTTCGCGATAGGTACCACCGCACAGCGCTGTCTTCTGGAAAAACGCATGCGTGCCTGACGCTGCGTTGCGGCCGACAGCAAGAATGCGGATGTCGGCAGGCAAACCAGCGAGCCGAACGCCAAGGTCGCTCCAGCGACGGATCGAACGAAGTCCACAGCCCGGCGATTTCGCGAAGATGGCATCGACCTGTTTCAGAGAAATTTGCTGCAAGGGATTGTCGGGATGCACGAACACGACCAATCCGTCGCGGGCAATGACGATTTGTCGTGGAGCGCCGCCCTGGCGACGGTCAAAATGCTCGCGCTCGGCATCACTCAGGCCCCGGCTCATCGAGCCGATATCGACAGCACCATCGAGCAACGCCGCAACGGCGCTGGCCGAACCCAGCGTCTGCAATTGAACGTGGACTTTCGGATGCGCGGACTGGAATGCTTCCGCTGCGCGCGTGATCGCGCCGGCCAAGGTATCCGAGCCGGCAATCGTCAAGGTTCCAGACAGCTCCTGACTGGACACGCCGTCCGCCACCAACAATGCGAGCAGCGCCAGCCAACGCATCAGGCGTCCTCGCCAGCCGCGCTCGGCACCAACAGTCGAGCGGGATCGAAGACGCACGCAAAACGGCTGCCATTGCCCATCTCGCTGGCAATCTGCAAGTGGGCGTCGTGCAATTGCAGCACGTGCTTGACGATCGACAGACCCAACCCGGTGCCGCCGGTTTCGCGCGAGCGGCTGGTCGAGACGCGGTAGAAGCGCTCGGTCAGGCGCGGTATGTGGTGCGCAGGTATGCCCGGTCCGCTGTCGATGACTTCCAATCGACCGCCATCGGCGTCGACGCTCCAGGCGATGGCGATGTCGCCGCCAGCGGGCGTGTAACGCACCGCGTTACTGACCAGATTGGAAAACGCACTGTGCAGATCCTTGACCGAACCGCTCAAATCAAACTCGCTGTCGCGTCGCACGCTGATCCGGTGCCGGCCCTTGCTGAGCGCCTCGGCTTCGCGACGCAAGGTTTCCAGCATCGGCGCCAGTGCGACCCGTTCGGGATTACTGGCGGGGTCACTGGCATCCAGTCGCGAAAGGGTCAAAAGATCCTCGACGATTTCAGTCATGCGCCGTGATTGGCCGCGCAGCTCGCGCAGGATCGGCGCGTAGTCCGGCACGTCTTCGGGATCGATCATGTCGAGGTAGCCGTGCACGACGGTCAGTGGCGTGCGCAATTCGTGTGAGACGTTCGCGACGAAATCGCGGCGGACCTGTTCCAGTCGCTGCAACTGGCTGATGTCACGCGCAATCACCAGTCGCTGTCCGCGCTGGTCATGAATCTGCCGCATCGACAGTCGTATCTGGTCATCGCAAGGCGCGGCTACGTCGGTTAACGGCTCGGCGGCGTCCGAGACCAGCCATTCGAGCATGCGAGGCGAACGCAGCAGGTCGGTCAGGCGCGATCCGATGTCGCGGCGACGATCCAGTTGCAGCAACTCCTGGGCAGCTGCATTGAACCAGGTGATGCGACGGTCACCATCCAGCGCAACGACGGCATCGGGCAATGCCGTCGCCGCATCGCGATAGGCCTGCAAGGTCGTCAACAAGCGGCGGCGCTGGCGACGCGCACGCGACTGGCGGTGTCGGATCGAGTCGCCGATGGCGCGCCACGCGGCGAGATGGGAATAGCGTCCCGATGCCGCCGTCGCGGACACTTGATCGCCGAACTGCCACAGCGCGAAAAGATGCAGGGCCAGGAAGGTCGAAACGACCAGTAACAGCGCCTCGGTCAGCCAGCCGCTGAACACTCCCACCAGGACCGCCAGCAACAACACAATGGCAATGCCGATCAGGCTGCGTCGAAAGTCCCGCATGAAGCGCTCACTGCGCACCGCGTTGCTGCCCGACTGTCACAGGTTTTTCGATCACAGGTTTACCGAGAAGCGGTAGCCGGCACCTCGTACGGTCTGCACAAGCGCGTCCTGGCCGCTGGGTTCCAACGTTTTGCGAAGGCGTCGAATATGCACGTCAACGGTGCGTTCCTCGACATAGACGCCACCGCCCCAGACATGGTCGAGCAACTGGCTGCGCGTGTAGACGCGCTCGGCGTGGGTCATGAAAAAATGCAGCAGGCGATATTCGGTCGGCCCGATCGCCAGCGGCTGGCCGCAGGCGAATACGCGATGTGCGGCGCTGTCGATTTTCAACCCACCGACTTCGATGACGCCTTCGACGTCTTCGCCATGGGTCCGTCGCATGACAGCGCGAATCCGCGCGATCAATTCGCGCGTCGAGAAGGGTTTCACCACGTAGTCGTCAATGCCCGTGTCCAGACCACTGACACGGTCCGATTCCTCGCCGCGTGCGGTCAGCATGATGATCGGCACTTCGCGCGTGGTGTCGTCACGGCGCAGTCGACGAGCCAACTCGATCCCGCTGATTCCGGGCAGCATCCAGTCGAGCAGGATCAGGTCGGGGACGGTTTCGCCGATGGCTATCTGGGCGGCGCGGGCGTCAGCTGCATGGATCGGATCCATGCCGGCTTTGCGCAACGCGAACGCAACCATGTCGCGGATGGCGGTTTCGTCTTCGACAATCAGGATGCGTTTTTGCACGGGAATCCTACCGGCGGCGTCAGGAGTGGACCAATCCTTGTCACGCAAGCGCCATCACGACGCGCTACACGACGCTGTCATTGCAGCGATCCAATGTTACGTGGCGATGACACGACGGCACAAAGTGCCCCAACGCAGGCATCCCCTGCGCGAAACTGGTCGGCTTTGCCTTGATCGGCGGCTTTTTCACCGCGCCGTCTCAATTCCAATACTTGCGGAGTCATCTGCGCGATCCGGGCATCGACACGAGCACGCTGGTAATAGTCGAGTTCGGATTTCTCGGCCAACGCCTTGAGTTGACCGAGCGCGTCCTCGGCACGCCCGTTGAGCCACGCAACATCGGCATAGGCTTCGGCCGCGCGCGCTTTGTCGCCGGATAATTCACAGGCCCTGGCAAAGCTGCGCTGCAGGTCCGGGTCGTTGGGGTATTTTTCAAGCAACGGTCGCAGCAGGGTTTGGGCGCGCTGGGCGGGAGCGGTTTCGGAGCGTGCGATCAGTGCATCGGCAAGGGCCAGCGCGTAGGCACGATTGCCGGGATAGTTTTGCTGCAAGGTTTCGAATCGCTTTTCGGCGGCAATGCGCTCGCCACGACGCTCCATGGCTTGGGCCAGTGCCAACTGAAACAGGGGCTGGCGTGGGTCGGACTCCACCAGGCGGGTCAACTCCTCCTTGGCCTTGTCGGCGCGATCGGCACGAATCAGCGCCAGCGCATATCCATAGCGCGTGGCCGGTGTGTCGAACTTTGTGTCGTCCTTGAAGTTCTTGCTGTAGTAGCTAGCCATCGTCGACGCCGAAGCGGCGGCCAGGACGCGACTGCGCTCGCGCATCAACTGGTAGTACGCCTCCGACGACTGGCGGCTTTCACCGGACACGGCCAGCGCGGGTGTCTTCCATTGACCTAGCAAGCTACCAGAAGCCGGCGTCGCGATTGGCACAGTCGAGAAATTGTCACGACGGGTTTGCGCGGAACTGTCCAGCGCATCGGCGCGCGATTTCGCGTCGGCAATGCGATTCACATCGACCGGATGGGTGCGCAGGAATTCCGGGACATCGACACCATTGACTCGCATGACGCGACCCAGTGCGGTGAACGCATCGCCCATCGCATGTGGGTCGAAACCGGCCTTGGCCAGGGTCTGGATGCCGATGCGATCCGCTTCGATTTCGTCGCTGCGGGTGAAATTGATCTGCTTTTGCTGGATCAGCGCAGTGCCGCTGATCAGTGCGGCCTGCGCGGCATCGTCGCTGCGACCGGACGTCGCAATCATTGCACCCAGCATGGCGAGGGCGATGGGCAGCGATGCCTTCCGCATCTCTTCGTAGGCGCGCAACAAATGTTGCTGGCTGATGTGGGCGATTTCATGACCGATGACCCCAGCCAGTTCGTCCTCGCGCTGCATCACATTGATCAAGCCGGCGTTGACGCCGATGTAACCGCCCGGAACCGCGAAGGCGTTGATCTCGTTGTCGCGAACCATGAAGAAAGTGAAGTTGAGATCGGGACGGTCGCCAGCGGCAGCGAGGCTGTGCCCCAGCCCATAGAGGTAATCGTTCAACAGCGGATCGTCGAGCACCAATCCGTACGAACGCAGCTCGTTCAGCACGCTGGCGCCGTAGCTGTCCTGTTCGCTCTGGCTCATCACCGCCGCTGCAGAGCTCCCGATGTCGGGGAGCCGAACGTCGCCCTCGCGCGCCGCCGCCAGGTTCACGCTGGCGGCGATCAGGACAGTGGTGAGGACAGACTTGAACATCGGCATTGCGGTCGTCATCTATCGGTATTGGCGCATGTCGTCGCAAACGGAGTACTAGTTTGCGCGGTTCGCTGATGGATTGTGACCAGACTATCCCACCCCGGTTCCCAGGTTGTGAGGAATTCGCTGATCACGACGCTGCCATTCACAACGATAGACTTCACTAACGCAACCCTCAGGAATTCCGCCCATGAGTACCGAAAACGTCCCCTCGACCAAGGTCGAGATGTACACGACGGCGATCTGCCCCTACTGCGTCGCGGCGAAAAACCTGCTGCGCAGCAAAGGCCTGGAATATACCGAGCAGCGCGTCGACAGCGATGCCGACCAGCGCGCGACCATGCTGCAACGCAGTGGCGGTCGCCGTTCTGTGCCGCAGATTTTCGTGAATGATGTCCACATCGGCGGTTTCGACGATTTGGTCGCCGCCGACCGCGATGGGCGGCTGGCTGAAATCATCGGCACCGAATCCAAAGACAACTAAGGAACGATTCGCAGCAACTGCGCGTTGCGGCCATCGTCGGACGTCCCGCTGAGACGATCAATGCCGACCTGCCCGAAGCTGGCCAGCACGCGCCCGGCCTGGACCATGCTGCAGCCATCGATTTCTGCGCTGGAACCGTTGCCACGGTAGCGGCACTCCAGCGTCGCCGCACCGAAATCGGCGCTACCGATGAACAGTCGAAAGCTGTCGTCATCCTCATTGACCAGGCGGGTCAGGTCGATAACATGACTGGTTCTGCCCAACACGAATACCCACGACCCCAGCCAACTGCTGCCGGTTGCGCGGCCATCAAAAATCGCCCGGCGCAACAGCAAAGCCTGCAAGTTCAACGGCGCGTCGGCTTCAGCACCGGTCGGCCCGAGCAGCCAGCCACGCGCGGCGGTTGGCCCGACGAACTCCAATGCCAGCAATGGCCCGGCCTGGACGCCGGTTTGTTTGCCATTCAAGTCATCACTGCCGCCACCATTGAACAACTGGATCAACGGTACCTGAGCGGTGCGTCCAATGCGCTGGGCGCTGCCGAAGTACCAGGTCGGCGTGCCATTCGCGGCAAACGCGAGCAGGCTGACCGCCAGCTGATCGCCCTGCACTTCCAGGCCGATGCCGCCGCCTGCGAGTGGCGCGGCAGTGTCGCCAGGGCGCGAGCGCGACCACCAGAATCCACTTTCGGGTTGCACCGCCGCCGCGCCGAGATCGAGCAACCGAAAGCCGATCAATTCGGCGGCGCCCTCGCCCCGGCTCAACGTAATTCTTACGCGATAAATCCTGGATTCCGGCGTGCTGGCGGCAAATGCGGTGCGCGTCTCGACCGGTATCTGGAACGGTGTCGACTGTTCTGCGCAATCATGGTCGGGAGCCTGCAGTTGTACAGTCAGTTCTGCACCATCGCGACTGGCGCGAAGGAATCGTGGCACGCAACTATCCGGCCAGCGACCGGTCAGTACCAGCACTTGCGGGCGGTCTCCGGTGGCCTCGTGGACGTGCAGCGTCATCGCGCCAAGTTCGCGCGCGTTGACAGGACTGGAGAGTGACGCCGTGCCAACGCAGGACAACACGCACAGAAAGAGACCGATCCAGCGATTTGAATGCCATTCGTGCATTGGCCGATAATGCGCGTCTGCTTTCACGTCCTGCAACCCTGCATTCCTGCGACTGCTTCGACCGCCTGTCACGGTCCTGCACTTGCCGCACGCCAAGGAACTCTGCTTGAACAACCCAACCATCGCGGTCATTCGCGGCGACGGCATCGGCCCGGAAATCATGGACGCGACGCTGCATGTGCTGGACGCCTGCAAGGCCGGCTTCGACTACGACTTCGTTGAAGCCGGCATCGCCGCTTACGAAAAGGTCGGCGAGCTGCTGCCTCAGCCGACGCTGGATGCGATTGCCAGGCACAAGATCGCGCTGAAAAGTCCGTTGGCCACACCGATCGGCGGCGGTTTCAGCTCGATCAACGTCGCCCTGCGCCGACATTTCGATTTGTACGCCAACGTTCGACCGGCGATCACCTTCCCCGGCACCAAGTCGCGCTATGACAACATCGACTTGATCACCGTGCGCGAAAATACCGAAGGCGCCTACACCGCCGAAGGCCAGACGCTGTCGGAGGACGGCGAACACGCGCAATCGCAAATCGTCACTTCGCGTTCGGGCTGCGAGCGGCTCGTGCGCTACGCGTTCGAACTGGCGCGGCGCGAGCGCCGCAAGAAAATTACCTTGGTCCACAAAGCCAACATCATGAAGACCACGTCCGGCCTGTTCCTGAAGGTCGGACGCGATGTGGCCAAGGAATATCCCGACATCACCTGCAACGACATGATTGTCGACAACACCTGCATGCAGTTGGTGATGAATCCGCAGCAGTTCGACATGATCGTCACCACCAATCTGTTCGGCGACATCATTTCCGATTTGTGCGCGGGCCTTGTTGGTGGACTTGGGCTGGCACCCGGCGCGAATATCGGAAAGGACGTGGCGATTTTCGAAGCGGTGCATGGTTCGGCGCCGGACATCGCCGGCAAGGGCATTGCCAACCCCTGCGCGCTGTTGCTCGGTGCGGCGCAGATGCTCGCGCATCTGGACAAGGTCGACCTCGCGGACCGCTTGCGACTGGCGATTCGCGAAACGATCATCGCCAAGGATCGGATCACGCCGGATCTGGGTGGAAGTGGCCATACGCAAGGTTTCGCTGAAGCGATTGCCGAGCGCATGCAGGGTTGATCCATTCCTGAGTTGTCAGGACAACGGCGGTGCTGCCTGCCGATGGCCAAGCACGCTGACGCTACCCTTCCCCGGTCGATAGCTCGCTACCAGTGCGCGCTGCACATAGGCAATGGCAATGCCGACTGCATCGGTCAGCCCAATGCCTTTCGCAAGATTCGCCGCAATCGCGGCTGACAGCGTACAACCCGTGCCGTGACCTTCGACCGCAATACGCGAGTGTTCGAACCATGTTTCGCGCCCGTCCACCAACAACAAGTCTCGTACGCGCTTGCCCGCGACATGCGCTCCCTTGAGCATGACCGCATGCGCGCCGGCATTCACGAGCGCGCGAGCAGCGGCGCTGAAATCGTCGCTGTTCGTGATTGACGAGCCAAGCAGTTGCGCCGCCTCGGGAACATTGGGCGTGATCAGCGCAGCACGGGCGAAAAGATGACGCCGAATTGCGGTAGCCACGCCGTTGCTTCCGAGACGGGCACCCGTCGTTGCGACCAGTACCGGATCAAGCACAACCGGGAAGTCGCCGGATTCCTGCAACAACTGCGCGACCAGCCGCACCGTGGCTGGACTGCCAAGCATGCCGATCTTGGCGGCGCGAACCGGAAAGTCGCCGACGACTGCATCGAACTGGGCTCGCAGCAGCGTCGCCGGCAGGTTCAGCACGGCGCTGACCGACTGGGTGTTCTGGGCCGTCACGGCGGTCAATACAGAAACGCCATGCACGCCAAACGCGGCAAAGGTATGCAGATCGGCCTGGAATCCCGCGCCGCCACCAGAATCGGAGCCGGCAATCGTCATTGCGACCACCGGACTCACTATTCTAGACTTCACCAGCAAATTCCTCGACGTTGTATTTTCGCAACATTTAAAAGTGTGACGTTCATCAACCTATCCGAATCGCAGATCACTATATCCGGCAAGGCTAGCACGGTGGCGACAAGCCTCCGACGGCGACTGTTCCAACACGCGGAATGTTGCGTGCTTGACACGTTGTTGTATTTTCACCAATATCTGCGGTGCAGCACCCACCACGGCACAATCCTTCTAACCGCAGCAACAGGGCAATGCAGCGGAATATCGCATCCACAGGCAAGTTGGCGGGAGCGCTCAGCATCGCGCTGGCGCTCCCGTTTTGCATATCGACGAGCGCCGCGAGCGCAGATGCGGGCACTCGTGCGCGTGTCGGCGATATCGATCAGGCTGTCGAATCTGCCAACCCCGAATTCAACCGCTGGCGCGACTACGCGCTGGCCAGCATCACCCCTCGTTACTCGTGGGTTTCGATGCCAAGCATGGATGACGTCACGCCGCGAATCACCGATTCGCTGAACAGTGCGCGTCCCAGCGTTTT
>JBATAQ010000101.1:0-3123 GCA_049661925.1 Dokdonella sp. | reverse complement strand
GCGAAGCGCAGGCGGGTTTCGTTTTGCCAACTGACCTTGCGCTCGGGCAGACGCCAGCCTTCGACCTGCAGGCCGTGGTTGAGCAGGGTGAGGCCGTTCGGTTCGATCTCGCCTTCGACATCGACGTTGAATTCCTGTTCGATGCGATCGGCTTCCTCGTCGAGTTTGCGCAGCACTTGCCAGTTCTGGCTGAGCACCCACATCCCGCTTGCGGCTGGATCCAGTGGCAATGGTGAAATCAGGCGCGTGAAGTGGCGACGCAGCAGGCGCATTGGGTTGGCGTCTTCCGGCCAGCGATTCGCGAGCGTCAGCAGGTCGCTATCCTCGTCGGATTGTTCGCCGATGACGACGCCGGCCGGCTTGTGCAACAGGATCGTCGCCGGCTCGGCCTTGCCGAGTTCGGCGCGCGGATGTAGTTCGATGACCTGCTGGTCGCTGACCTTGAAATACGGCTCCTCGACGATCTCGCCGTCAACCTTGACCCAGCCGCCTTCGATGTATTGCTCGGCGTCTCGTCGCGAACAGGTCGCTAACGCGGCAACTTGCTTGGAAAGGCGAATCGGTTCGGACATCAGCTCGGCCCCAGGATTGGAGTCCGCAGTCTAGGCCATGCAGTACGACGAAGTCCGTCGGTCGTAGGGTGGAACCGCCGTAGGCGATTCCACCAAAGTGATGAGCCGCAAGAGTGCGGTGTGACGCAAACACGGACGGTTTGGTGGAATCGCCTTCGGCGGTTCCACCCTACGAGTAGCAACGAAGCTGCTCTTACTCGTTCACCGGCACGCCGGTTTTTTCGCGAAGTTCTTCGATGGTCACGTCAGGCGCAAGCTCAACCAGATTCAAACCGTTGTCTGTGACATCCAGCACACAAAGCTCGGTGATGATGCGATGCACGCATTCAACGCCGGTCAGTGGCAGGGTGCATTCGGGCAGGATCTTGTGTTCGCCGGCTTTCGATGTGTGCTCCATCAGCACCACCACGCGCTTGACGCCGGCGACCAGATCCATCGCACCGCCCATGCCTTTGACCATCTTGCCGGGAATCATCCAGTTGGCGAGGTCGCCCTTGCCCGACACCTGCATGGCGCCGAGGATCGACAGGTTGATGTGGCCGCCGCGGATCATCGCGAATGAATCGGCACTGGAGAAAAACGACGATCCCGGAATGGCCGTGATGGTCTGCTTGCCGGCATTGATAAGGTCGGCGTCAATGGTTTCTTCGGTCGGAAACGGGCCGATACCAAGCAAACCGTTCTCGCTTTGCAACCACACGTCCATGCCATCGGGAATGTAGTTGGCGACCAGGGTCGGCAGGCCGATGCCAAGGTTCACGTAAAAGCCGTCGCGCAGTTCGCCAGCGGCGCGCTGGGCCATTTCATCGCGATTCCAGGACATGTTATTTACTCACCGTGCGTTGTTCGATGCGCTTCTCGGGATTCGCGTTCAACACGATGCGATCCACATAGATGCCGGGGGTGTGGATGGAATCCGGATCGAGCGCGCCGATCTCGACGATCTCTTCGACTTCGACGATGGTCATCCGCCCTGAGGTGGCAGCCATCGGATTGAAGTTGCGCGCGGTCTTGTTGTAGATGAGGTTGCCGGACTTGTCCGCCTTCCACGCCTTGACCAGGGCCACGTCAGCGCGGATGCCGCGCTCCATCACGTACCACTCGCCGTCGAACTGGCGCGTCTCCTTGCCGTCGGCAACGATGGTGCCGTAACCGGTCTTGGTGAAGAACGCCGGGATGCCCGCGCCGCCTGCGCGCAGCCGCTCGGCGAGCGTGCCTTGCGGAGTGAATTCCAGTTCCAGTTCCTTCGCCAGAAACTGTCGCTCGAACTCCTTGTTCTCGCCGACGTAACTGGAAATCATCTTCTTGATCTGCCGCGTCGTCAGCAACACGCCCAAGCCGAAGCCATCAACACCGGCGTTGTTCGACACCACAGTGAAGCCGGACTTGCCGGTATCGCGCAGGGCCTCGATCAGCGCTTCGGGGATGCCGCACAGGCCGAAGCCGCCGACGGCGAGCGTCTGGCCGTCTTCGATCACGCCCTCCAGCGCGGCCTGCGCACTGGCGTATAGCTTGCTCATGGGGACACCTGGTTCATGGTTGGTCTCGTTACAGAGAACGTCTAGGATGCCATAGCGGTCAGTTGTGGGCTAACGCGGAAGGACACATGCAATGAAGATGACCAGCATCATCCCGATGCTTCCGGTACGAAGCATGCCGGCCAGCGTCGCCTGGTACGGCAAGCTCGGTTTCAGCGTGGTCGAGCGCAACGACGAATGGCGCTGGGCGATGCTGGAGATTGGCGAATGCCGTTTGATGGTCGATCAATCGATCAATGTCGATCCCAAAGCCACCCGAATGTCGGTGCTGTACCTGTATCCCGACGATGTCGTTGCGTATCACGCGACGGTGCGTGGCAACGGCGTGGAGATTCCCGATCTGGAGACTTCGTTCTACGACATGCTCGAGTTTCGACTCGACGATCCGGATGGGAATAGGCTGTGGATTGGGCAGAGCAAGACGGCGAACGGAAAATGACCTCGAGAGGAAACGGCTATCGGAAGTCCATCGCGAACTCGGAAGGGAAGCAGTCGCGCTTTTTCCTTCGTCATCCTCGCGAAGGCGGGGATCCATTTTGATCTTCGTCAAGTCATTGAAACACAGCAAAATCAAAATGGATCCCCGCCTTCGCGGGAATGACGAGGTGTTGTGTTATCGCGCCTCTGGCAATGGTCTGACTCCCAGCATTCAACCGCGATCAAATCGGTTCGAGCCGTGCGTACGACTGCACCAACCATTTCTCGCCGGAGTCCTCGAAGTTGACCTGCACACGCAGGTGCTGGCCGCTGCCTTCGTAGTGGACGATGACGCCGTCGCCGAAGGTGGCGTGGCGCACGCGCTGGCCCAGCTTGAGCGGGGTGACTTCTTCTTCGTCGAGTCGCGCGTGGCCCTGGCTGCGATACATCGGTCGGCTGACCTGCACGCGCGGACGAACTTCGTGCAGCAATTCTTCAGGAATCTCGCGCAGGAAACGCGACGGCCGACCCATCATGTCCATGCCATGCAGGCGGCGTGATTCGGCCCAGGTCAGCACCAGGTTTGCGCGGGCACG
>JBATAQ010000100.1:0-3924 GCA_049661925.1 Dokdonella sp. | reverse complement strand
TAATCGGTGCGCATGTTTTTCGAATCAACGATGCCGGCGATGGTGAACGATGCCGGTGCCGGCTCGGTCTCCCACATGGCCTCGATTGCTGCCAGTTTCACCTTCTGGGCATGACCTACTTCGTAGCCGCTTTCATCGCCGAGCGTGATCACCGACAGCACGGATGCCAATCCGAACGCCGCCGCAATCGCGTAAGAGCGCAAGGCGAAGGCACGATGTCGACCTTTGATCAAATACCAGGCACTGATGCCAAGCACGAAGCACGCACCGGTCACGTAGCCGGCCGATACCGTGTGCACGAATTTCACCTGCGCCACCGGGTTGAAGAACACTTCCAGGAAACTGTCCAGTTCCATGCGGTGTGTTTCGGCATTGAAATGCGCACCGACCGGATATTGCATCCAGCCGTTGGCGACCAGAATCCACAACGCCGAAAGATTGGAGCCTAGCGCGACCAGCCAGGTCACCATCAGATGCTTGACCTTGGACAGGCGCTCCCAGCCAAAGAAGAACAGGCCGACGAAGGTGGATTCCAGGAAGAAGGCCATCAAGCCTTCGATGGCCAGCGGCGTGCCGAACACATCGCCTACATACTGTGAGTAGTACGACCAGTTGGTTCCGAACTGGAATTCCATGGTGATGCCGGTCGCAACACCGAGCGCGAAGTTGATGCCGAACAACTTGCCCCAGAATTTCACCATCTGTTTGTAGATGGGATTGCCGGTCATCACGTAGACCGATTCCATGATCGCCAGGATCATGCTGAGGCCGAGCGTCAGCGGGACAAACAGGAAGTGGTAGAGCACGGTGATGGCGAATTGCCAACGCGACAGCTCGACGACGGTATCGGAAATCATGGGTGAATCCATGGCGACAGGGGCGGAGTCCGCACCAGCAACATCGCTTGCGACGCTGCCATCAGACAATCCGCAATCGAGAATTCTACGCCGCTGCTGCAGATCCAACTGCTGCCGCGATGTCGCAGCGCAGCAAAGCGTCGCAGCACCTTGAAACGCTATTCGTACAAGCTTTTGCGTGGTGCGCCGGTGATCGCCGCAGCCAGTTTGGCGGCACGTGCTGGTGGCAGTTCATCTCGCAGCAGGGCAAACACGCGACGGCCTTCCGCAAGGACTGCATCGGCGTCGTCGCCATCGGCACCCGCGATTAGCATCACAAACTCGCCACGCTGCTGATTCGGATCGGCAGTGACCCGGTCGAGCAAACTCTGCAACGAACCGTCGAGCACCGTTTCGTAGAGCTTGGTCAGCTCGCGCGCAATGACAGCATCGCGTGCTGCGCCGAATACCGTCGTCATGTCAGCCAGCGAGTCGACGATACGGTGGCTGGACTCGTAGAAGATCAGCGTGCGCGGTTCGGCAACCAGTGCCTGCAAACGCTGCCGTCGCGCAGATGAACGCGACGGCAGGAAGCCTTCGAAGACGAAGCGATCACTTGGCAGGCCTGCAACGGACAAGGCGGCGATTGCCGCGCTCGCTCCCGGTACTGGCGACACGACGATTCCCGCTGCGCGCGCTGCACGCACCAGTCGAAAGCCGGGATCGCTGATTAGCGGCGTGCCGGCATCACTGATCAGCGCGATGTCGGTGCCGGCCAGCAACTGCTCGACCAGACGGTCGCATTGCTCGCGCTCGTTGTGTTCGTGCAAGGCAACAGTTTTCGCGTGACTGCCAATTCGCGTCAGCAGGCCGGCGCTGTGGCGCGTGTCTTCGGCGGCAATCAAGGCGACCTCGCATAGAACGCGCTTGGCGCGTTCGCCCAGGTCTTCGAGATTGCCGATCGGCGTGGCGACCACCCAGAGGCGGCCCGGTACGGAGGACATGGCGGTTCCGACAAGCGACGGCGAGCTGTGATGATGCCTGCTTCGGCGTGTTCAGGGCATCCCCAAGGCCGATTTTGGCCATTCCGCTATCATGGCCGTTGACGTTTTTGTGCGACTACCCATGCCATCGATCCGACTTTTCCGCCGCTTGCTCATCGCCTGTCTGCTGGCGTCGACCGGCTGCGCTACCTTGCCTTCATTCACGCCGGTCGACGCGCAAGCCGCTGCCGATGCCGAAGCGATGTATCGCCAAGGCGAACTTGAACGTTCGGCGGTTGCCTTCCTCAATCTGGCCAGCCGCAGTGGCAGCGACGATGCCGCGCATTTTCGCCTGCGTGCGGCCGAAGCGCGGCGCGACAATGGCGACTTGAAAGGCGCGGCCATTGCGCTCGACGGTATCAAACGCCGTCGTTTGCCGGGCGACGAACCGCTGCGTCTCGATTTGCTCGATGCCGAAATCGCACTCGACCGTGGCGATGCGGAATTTGCCGAATCGCGCATCCGCGACATCGATGCGGAAGTCTATCCAGTGCTCCGTTTGCGCGTGCTTGAATTGCGCGCTCGTGCTCAGGCAGCCAGCTCGCGCCCGCTGGCGGCAGCGCGCACCCGCGCTCGCATGGATGGCTTGCTGCAAGGCGTCGACCGCGACCGCAATCGCGATGCCTTGCTCGCGGTGCTGGCTACGATTCCGGCGGCCGAGCGCCAGCAACGCGCCGGCGAACTGCCGCAGAACGATGCGCTGTGGCCATGGCTTAACCAGGCAGCCAGCGGCTCGTCTAGTGCTCCCGGCGATACCGCGTTGCGGCCACTGGCACCGGTCGGCAGCCTGGTTCGCAGTCCTGCCAGTGGCGGCAAGGTCGCCTTGTTGCTGCCGATGAGCGGACCAATCGGTACTGTCGCTGCCGCGATTCGTGATGGCTTTTTCACCGCCTACTTCGCCGATCCCAATGAACAGCGTCCGCAGGTCACGGTATACGACGCTGGCCGCAATGCCGATGACGCCCTCGCCGCGTACGGGCGCGCCGTGGCCGATGGCGTGGATCGCGTGGTCGGGCCGTTGCAGCGCGAGGCGGTCGGCAGGTTGTTCCAACAAGCCTTGCCGGTGCGCGTGCTGGCCCTGAATCATCCCGACAGTGGCGCACCGCCGCCGCCAGGCAGTGCCGAATTCGGTTTGCCGCCGGATGTCGAAGGCACCCAGGCAGCGGAACGCATGCTGGCGCGCGGCATCCGCAGCAGCGCCATTCTCATTGCACCAACCGAATGGGCGGAACGCGCGTCGCAGGCATTTCGTGCCCGGCTTGAACAGGAGGGTGGTCGCGTCGTCGGCCAGGCCACGCTGGCCAGCAACGAAGTGAACTATCGCGATGCGATTCGCAGCGCGACAACCGGTTTGGCAGCTTCAACGACTGGCGATGACCCGAACGCGATCAGCGGTAGCGGAATCTTCATCAGCATGCTGCCGCAACAGGCGCGATTGCTGGTGCCGCAATTGAAGATTGCGAATATCACCGCGCCGGTGTTCGCCACCTCGCATGTATACGCAGGCGAGCGCAACGTTGGTCTGGACCGTGATCTTGATGGCGTTGAGTTTTCCGATGCACCCTGGATGCTTGGGCCAATGCTGGGCAAGCCCGACCGCGATGAGATCATCAACCAGATCAGTAGCGCAAATGCCAGCGGCGCGCGGCTGTTCGCGCTGGGTATGGACGCCTACAACCTGCTTGGTGTGATCGACGCGCTGCTAAGCAACCCCGGCCAGTACGCGGAAGGCGCGACCGGTCAACTCACCGCGGATCGACAAGGTCGCATCTTCCGCACGCTGGCTTGGGGGCAGTTCGAGAATGGCGTGGCACGACCCAGCCTGGGCAAGTTGACTTCACAATTCGCGCAACCCTGATTCGGAACATGGCCACCGCGCGATCCACCGGCCAACACTACGAAGACATCGCCTGCACACGCTTGCAGGCAGCGGGATTGCGACTGATCGAGCGCAATGCAAATAGCCGTCACGGCGAGATCGATCTGATCATGCGTGATGACGAAACGCTGGTCTTCGTCGAAGTGCGCTATCGCCGCAGCGCGCG
>JBATAQ010000099.1:0-5010 GCA_049661925.1 Dokdonella sp. | reverse complement strand
CGCAAGGGGCCGATCGTGCTTGGCGTGACCAGACCGTGCGCGGTGGCGCCATTGCCGCTGAATGAGCAGAATGGCCCGGTATAGCCGAACAGGTTCCAGCCGTAGACTTCGAGGACGCCATCGCAGTCGTTTTCGTTGACATAGGCGGTGACATAGTTGGCTGCGATCAGCGAGTTCACCGCGACGGTGCGCGAACCGGAATCAGAATAGATTCCTCCACCGGCTCCGCCCATCTGGTCGTGATCGTCGTCGGCGTCGTTGTCGACAATCGTCGAGTTGTAGATGAACGAGGCAATTCGGCTGTAGATTCCGCCGCCATTGTCATCGGCCGTATTTGCACTGACCGTGCTGTTGACGACAAACAGTTGATCACCGTCGTTGTAGATTCCACCCCCTTGGTAGGCATGATTGCCACTTACCGTGCTCGCGAGAATCTCGACGCGATTGCCGATGCCGAACGTATCGATACCACCCCCTCCGTGGGCGTCGTTTGAGCGGATCGTGCTCGACTTGACCAGCAGCGCACCCTGAAAATTATCGATCCCACCGCCACCCGTGTGGGCGGTGTTGTTCTCAACGGTGCTTCTGAACAGGGTCAGATCACCTTCATTTCTGATACCCCCGCCGCTAAACAGGCTATTGCCGCCGCGAATCGTCACGTTGGAAATTGTGGCCGGGCGTCCTTGCGCAATGGCGAAGACGCTGCCAACGTGATTGGCGTCGATGATCGTGCTTGCTGCGGACTGGCCAAGGATAACGATCCGTTGACCGGCAATCAGCGCCGTCGTCAGGTTGAGATCGCCCACTGCTTCATCGTCAACTGCGCCGAACGGCACGGGGATCGACAGCAGGTAGACACCGGCAGGCAGGTTGATGATGGCGTACTCGGGATTGCTCCAGTGATTGGCTTGCATGACCGCTGCTCGCAGCGAACAGGTGTTGGTGCTGGTGTGGCACAACCCATCGCTGGTGTTGTCATCGGCCAGATCGACGACCGTATTCACGTTGAAGGTGACGTCGGCCTGTGCCGTGCCGGCAGCGAGCAAGCCTGCAAGAACCCATACGCGCCGCGCAATTCGGAGTGATGACACTGCGTTCATACAATTGCCTGCAATGCGAATGTCGCGCATGTTGAAGATGAGGAACCGACGCGCACGGGATCAGCCGATCGGCAGTGACCCACGGCAAAGCTGCGCGGACGCCATCTTTGCGTAATTGCGCAGCGCCCCAGCGTGTCGGGCGAGAGGAGGAACGGCATGACCTAGTCAAACCCGTTCTTGAAAATTGTGTCGACCACGGAGCCATATTCGTAGGCACCCACATCGCAGCGCAGACCTGCGATGCGTGCTGCGCCACGTTGGTCAGTGGCCAACAAAGCGAGTGTGTCGTCGATGCAGCCTTGCGCGGTCGTTGAGTCAATCGCCTGACTGCCGGTCAGGAGCGCGTTAGTCAGCGTGGGTCCACCGTTGTCTGCCAATGGTCCCACGCTCGCCCGCGTCACAAAACCAATCGCGGCGCCGCCGTTGCCGGTGAACGTGCATCCGGAAATATCGCTCAGTCGATTGAAACCATAGGCCTCCAGCGTTCCATTACAGTCGCTGTAGATCGGCAAGGAGCGCAACGTATTGGATGCGATCAATGTGTTGACCGCAACCAGACGATGACCACTGGTAGTATCAGCAAGAATGCCGCCACCCTTACCACCGGTCTGCCCATTGAAGTCGGCGTAGTTGCCGACCAAAGTGCTACTGTAAAGAAACGAATTGCCAAAATTGAACAACCCGCCGCCATCTCGATCGGCCTTGTTGTAGCTCACGGTGCTGCTGACCAGGGTCAGTTGATTGATGGTAAGCAGTCCGCCGCCATTGTTGGCGACATTCGCGAAGATGCTGCTCCGTTTGATGGTCGACGGCCCGCTCAGGTAGAGCCCTCCTCCTTGGCCAAAATTCTCAAGCGCAAAATTGGCTTTGATCGTACTGTCGAACACGGCAAGCGTCCCCGAGCTGTAGATGCCGCCACCGTTGATCGACGCGGTGTTGCCTGCGATCGTGCTTCGGATGATGTTGAGCAGCCCCTCGTTGTAGATGCCTCCGCCACCGGTGGCTGTGAAATTGTCTTCGACCACGCAATCCTGGATCACCATTGACCCACGATTGCGGATGCCACCACCCGATCCGCCGCCTTGGCGCCGGCCGTTGCGAATGCGCAGATCAGCGAAGCCCGCGCTGCGTGACGGGTCGATGTTGAATATGCCGTCGACCTGGTTGCCATCGATAACCGTTTTTGTGGCACCTGCCCCAAAAATGGCAATGAACTGATTGACGGTATTTGGCTGGGTCAGGTTGAAGTCACCATTGTCTTCGCCATTGACGCCATTGATCGGACGTGTGATCGCATAAAACCCTGCCGGCAGAAATATGCTGGTCGGCGCGGCCGTTGTCAGATGATTGGCCTGCATGATGGCGGCACGCAGCGAGCATGTGTTCGCGCTGGTATGGCAAACGCCGTCGTCGGGATTATCATCAATAAGGTCTGCGGTGGTATTGACCTGATATGTGAAATCCGCCCTCGCAAAAGAGGAGGCCATCAAAACGACACACAGCAATGCGGAAATTGCGTAGCGCCAGCGAAGATCCGAGGACCGCGTCGCGGTGGGAACAAAAAATGCGGGAACCCTTGCTCTCGTACTCATGGGACAACCTCGAATCCGGTGGCGAAGATCCGATCGGAGACCGGGGGCGTTGCACCGTATTCATAAGCACCGACATCGCAGCGCAGACCTGCGATGCGCGCGGCGCCGCGTTGGTCGGTGGCTAAAGTCGCGAGTGTGTCGTCGACGCAACCTTGCGCGGTCGTTGCGTCGATCGCTTCGCTGCCGGCCAGCAACGCATGGGTCCAGGTTGGGCCGCCATTGTCCTGTAGCGGTCCGATCGTGTTTGTTGAAATCAGTCCCCGCGCCGCAGTTCCATTGCCGGTGAAGGTGCAGCCGTCGAGCGTGCCCATCAGGTTGCGACCATAGACTTCAAGTGTGCCGTTGCAGTCATCCGGGATCGGTGCGTCGTTGACGGTATTGGCGGCAATCAGCGAATTGACAGCGATGAAGCGGGCTTGCGGGTCGACCCAGACGCCTCCGCCGATTCCGCCCAGCTCGTCGCGATCGTGGTCGGCATCATTGTTTATGATCGAACTGTTGTACATTGAAACCGCCCCAACACTTACGATTCCGCCGCCATTGCGATTGGCCGCATTTGCACTGATCGTGCTGTTGACAACAACCAGGTAGTCCGTGGAATAAGAACCCGCCAAATAGATTGCGCCGCCGTCGCTTCTCGACAGATTTCCATAAAGACTGCTCTCGCGCACCGTTGCGATCGTCGCAAAGATGGCTCCGCCGCCTATTCCCGTATTGTTG
Organism: Dokdonella sp.; assembly: GCA_049661925.1. Lineage (GTDB taxonomy): Bacteria > Pseudomonadota > Gammaproteobacteria > Xanthomonadales > Rhodanobacteraceae > Dokdonella. The sequence continues at coordinate 1,598 of JBATAQ010000099.1, read as the reverse complement.
CGAAGCGTACTTCGGCGAACATCGAGTGTCCCAAAACTGAGAATGCCACCGCCCAAGTGATCGCACACGTTGCCTTCGACGACGCTGTCGACGAGTTGAACCGAGCCTTCGTTGCGGATACCCCCTCCACTGTCATTTGAGACGAAGCCACCGCGGATCGTCACTCGATTGACAACGACTGATCGTCCGGCGCTGATTTTCAGGACGCGACCGGACTGATTGGCATCGATCAACGTGGTGGCTGGGGCGGCTCCGTCGATAAAGGTCATTTGGCCCGCACTCAGCGGAGCCGTGAAATTCAGGTCGCCGCTGTCCTCACCATTGGATCCACTGGCGACCCGCGTCAACATATAGTTGCCGGCAGGAAGCCGGATATGTGTCGCGATGGGACCGATCAAGTGATTGGCCTGCATGATCGCGGCACGTAGCGAACATTGTCCGCTGGCGGTCAGGCAGACGCCGTCGCCGGTGTCCTGATCGAGCAAATCCGCCGTCGTGTTGACGTTGAAGGTGACGTCGGCGTGTGCGTAGGAAACGCCAACGAGGCAGATCAGCAACGCCGACATCGGTGGCGCAAGGTGGCGTCGCTTTCGCCGCAAGGTCATAGGTGAAGTCCAGATCAGTACCGAGAAAGAAATCGGCGTTCGGCTGATAAACAGGAAACGGTACGGAAACCGGCCACGGTGATTCGATCCGCGTCGCGGCGAGGGGGTCAGAACAAACTGACCCCTGCTCATTCTTTGCTTGAAGCGAGGGACCGGCTAGTAAGCGCGCGTTCCCTGTTCCGTGCCGCAGGCCATCATCATCAAATCGCCCGTCGCATTGAGTATGCGCACGCTGATCGTCCCGTTCAGCTCATCCGCGTCGGCATTGATCGACAGTGCGCGGGTCACCTGGTTGACGCCCTGAAACGAGCCATCCGGCGCATATCGATTGAGGCGCATCGCCGCGCCGAAATTACGGCCATGGGCATACCACCACGTTCCAAACCCGGGTCCGCGTGAAGCGGGCGGTTGGGTGCTGGTATCGGTCAGCGCGCCGCCCGCTATGAACATGTCCGTCGCCTGAAATTCGGCCATCGTGGCGCCGGTGCTGCAGTTGGTGATTTTTATCTGCTCGACCCACACGCCTTCGATGCGGCGCGGTGGAAACCACCACCAGGAAGTTTTTGCATCGTTTTGATGTTGCGCCGACAGGGTCGCGGTGCTGGTTGAGGATGGATTTTCTGCGGCCGTGGCGAACGGCACGGAGGTCAATGCGATGGCGATGGCAAGTAGATGTTTCATGGCGACTCTCTTGGGAATTAAGAAATGTGACGACGCGCAAGCGCGAAGGCTGCGCGTCACCACACAATCGACCTCGGGGGCCGAAAAGTCCTTAGACTGGGATTGAAGAATCCTGAATTTTTCTGAGAGCAACATGCAGATCGCGGATTCACCCGTCTATGCCTTCAGCGAATTCCGGCTCGATGCGGTCAAGCGCCAACTGTTGCGTCGTGATGGCAGTCCGGTTGGGCTGCAACCCAAGGCATTCGAGACGCTGCTGTACCTGGTGCAACGCAGCGAAAGGGTGCTCGGCAAGGATGAAATGATCGCGGC
>JBATAQ010000098.1:0-26105 GCA_049661925.1 Dokdonella sp. | reverse complement strand
CTGAAACTTATGCGCCGCGAACTCTGGATGTCGATGATCTGCAGATGACCGGCGTCGCCCGCGTCACGGCCGACCTGCGCATCGCATCGCTCAATCCGGCGCTGGCCGAATTGCTTGCGACCGGCATGAAGCGCTGGATTGGCGCGCCTTTGGCGACGTTGGATGACCAACCACCCCGGTTGCAGCGAGCGGCGCAACGCGCGCTCGACGAGCACCGAAGCGTGTTGCTTTGGCAGGTTCGGCTTGCCAGCGGCGGCGAACGCGAACTGATCTGCGACCTGGCCTTGAGTCCACTCGACGAAGGCTTGTTACTCGAAGTCCACCCCACTGCGAATGCCGTGCGGTCAGTGGCAGCATCGAATGACCTGTCCGCCTCGCTGCGCGGCCTTGCTCACGAGATCAAGAATCCACTCGCCGGAATGCGCGGCGCGGCGCAATTGCTGCAACGTCGTGTGGTTGGCGAGGAGCTTTCCGAACTGGCCGGCCTGATCATCGCCGAAGCTGATCGGCTCGCTGCACTCGCTGATCGCCTGCTGATCGATGGCGCTGCGCCACGCCGCAAACCGATCAATATTCACGAGCCACTGGAACGCGTTGCCGCGCTGGTCGGCGCAGAACCCCAAGCACCCCACGTGCAGCGCGACTACGACCCCAGCCTTCCGACAACACTTGGCGACAGTGATCGTTTGCAACAACTGTTTCTCAACCTTACGTGTAACGCGGTCGAGGCCGGTGCACGCACGATCACCTTGCGCACACGTGTCGAGCATGGCGTGCGCGTCGGCACGCGACTGCGACGCCAAGCCTTGCGCATCGAGGTCATCGACGACGGTCGCGGCGTGCCGACGGCGATTGCCGAAACGCTCTACCAACCGCTGGTGTCCGGTCGCGCCAACGGCACTGGTCTTGGCCTTGCGTTGGCCCGCGAAATCGCCGCCGAGCACGATGGCGAATTGCGCCACACCAGCCAGCCCGGCGTCACCACGTTCACTTTGTTGTTGCCGAGCGAACCCAGCAATGAAGAATGACACCGCGTGGATCGTCGATGACGACCGCAGCATCCGCATCGTGCTCGCGAGCGCCTTGCGCGATGCCGATTTGAACGTGCGCGAATTCGCCGACGCCGAAGCGATGCTGGCTGCTCTCAAGCAAGCCACACCGCAAGTACTTTTCACCGACGTGCGCATGGATGGCATCGGCGGCTTCGAGTTGCTGGAACGGCTGGCCAACAAACCAACGCGCTTCCCGGTGATCGTGATGAGCGCCTACACCGACGTCGCATCGACCGCCGCCGCGTATCGTCTGGGCGCGTTCGACTACCTGCCCAAGCCGTTCGATCTCGACAGCGCCGTAGAAATGGCGCAACGCGCTTTGCAGCAGCAACCATCCGCGACTATCGATGACGAAGCACCAGCAACTTCAGCGAACGACGATGCCGAACTGATTGGTCGCAGTGCACCGATGCGCGAACTTTTCCGCGAAATCGGTCGCGCCGCAGCAAGTGGCTTGAGCGTGCTGATCACCGGCGAAACCGGCACCGGCAAGGAGCTGGTCGCGCACGCCCTGCATCGCGAAAGCGCACGCGCAGGCAAACCCTTCATCGCAATGAACGTTGGCGCGGTCCCATCGGAATTGCTCGAAACCGAACTGTTCGGCCATGAAGCCGGCGCCTTCACCGGCGCCTTGCGTCGCCATGCCGGACGCTTTGAGCAAGCCGCTGGCGGCACTCTCTTCCTCGACGAAATCGGTGACATGCCGTTGGCCTTGCAAACGCGCTTGCTGCGCGTGCTGGCCGCTGGCGAGTTCTACCGCGTCGGCGGCCGCGAACTGTTGCGAGCTGACGTGCGCATCCTCGCCGCCACCCATCAGGACCTTGACGCAAAAGCGGCGAGCGGCGAATTCCGCGCCGACCTGTTGCATCGTCTCGATGTGATTCGCATCCACCTGCCGCCACTGCGCGAGCGTCGCGATGACATCGCCATGTTAAGCACGCACTTCCTCGCTCGTGCTGCGAGCGAAGCAGGCACCGAGCGCAAACGATTCACTCGCGAGGCACTCGCGCTGCTGCGCGAACACCACTGGCCCGGCAATGTGCGCCAGCTCTACAACGTCTGTCGCCGAGTCAGCGCCTTCGCCAGCGGTCGCGATGTCGATGCCGCCGATCTTGACCGCGTGCTGCGACGCAATCCGGCGCCGGTCACGAACGCCGACTGGACGGTCGAACTACGCCATTGGGCCGATGCCGCATTGGCCAGTGGCAGCGAGGGCATCCACGGCGTAGCGCTGGCGCAATTTGAACAGGTGTTGTTCGAAGCCGCGCTCGCCGCCCACGATGGCCATCGCCAGGATGCCGCGCAACAGCTTGGCGTCAGCCGCAATACCCTGACCCGCAAATTGGGCAGCTCACGCCGCAAGCGCAGTCAGTGAACTGCGGCGAATCGCTCGGCGGTTTCCGACCAGCTGATGTCGGCGACGCCTTCCGGTGCCTTGAAGGTATCGGGTCGCGCCAGGTTCCAGAAGCGTTCGAACACGATGTGAGCCGGGACACCTTCCAGCAATTCGCCGTGACGTACGCGTGGGTAAAGGCCGGCGATCGAGCGCACCTTGGTTGATGAAATACGCCGGATGATGTGCTCGGGTCCCAGTTCGCCGGGGTGATCCAGGCCGGCCGCTTCAATCAGTTCCTTCAGCGCACGCAAGGTGTTGGCATGGAAGCGATGCACGCGGGTGCCTTTGTCATCGGTGTCCAGCGACTTCCAGCGCACCGGGTCCTGGGTGGTAACACCGGTTGGGCAGAGATCGGTGTGGCAGGTCTGCGACTGGATGCAGCCCAGTGCGAACATGAAGCCACGCGCTGCATTGCACCAGTCCGCGCCCATCGCAATGGTGCGTGCGATATCGAACGCGGTGATGATCTTGCCGGCCGCACCGATGCGAATTTCGCGGCGCAGGTCCAGGCCAACCAGTGTGTTGTGCACCAGCATCAGCGCTTCCGCCATCGGCGTGCCGATATGGTCGGCGAATTCCAGCGGCGCGGCACCGGTGCCGCCCTCGCCACCATCGACGACGATGAAGTCAGGACGAATACCCGTCGTCAGCATCGCCTTGGCAATCGCAAACCACTCCCAGGGATGGCCGATCGCCAGCTTGAAGCCCGCCGGCTTGCCACCGGACAGCTCGCGCATTTTCGCGACGAACATGAGCAGTTCTTCGGGTGTGGAAAACGCGCTGTGTGCCGATGGCGATATGCAATCCACGCCTACGGGTATGCCGCGCGTCGCCGCGATTTCCGCGCTCACCTTGCGCCCCGGCAACACGCCGCCATGGCCGGGCTTGGCACCTTGCGAGAGTTTCAGTTCGACCATCTTTACCTGGTCGAGCTGAGCTTTTTCGGCAAATTTTTCGGCATCGAACGTGCCATCGTCGTTGCGCGCCCCGAAATAGCCCGAGCCCAGCTCCCAGACGATGTCGCCACCGTTCTCTCGATGGTAGGACGACAGCGAACCCTCACCGGTATCGTGATAAAAGCCGCCCAGTTTCGCGCCCTTGTTGAGTGCGCGGATCGCGTTCGGCGACAGCGAGCCGAAACTCATGGCCGAGATGTTGAACACACTGGCCGAGTAGGGCTGAGTGCAGGCCGAGCCACCGACCGGCACGCGGAAATCGCAATCAACGATGTGCGATGGTGCCATCGAATGGTTGATCCACTCGTAGCGGTCCGCGTAGACATTTCGCTCGGTACCAAACGGCCGCGTCTCCAGTTCACTCTTGGCGCGCTGGTAGACGATCGAGCGCTGCTGGTACGAAAACGGCACCTCGTCGTCGTCGGCTTCGACGATGTACTGGCGCAGCATCGGACGCAGCGCCTCGAACAGGTATCGAAAATGCGCAATCAGCGGATAGTTGCGGCGCAGTGTCGAGGTCTGCTGCAACAGGTCGATGGCACCGAACAGTGTCAGCGCGCCGGCGATCACAGCCAATACGCGCCAGCCCCAGCCGACTTGCCAATACGCGATCGCCAGGATGAGCGCAGCGACGCATATCAGGTAGGGCAGGTAACGCAACGGTGGGCGAACCATCATCGACTCCGTCAAGACAGGGCGGGAGGATAGCGCAGGGTTTGCGAGTTGTTCCGCTGGTGCGGCGTTCGCCCGCCAGTTCTCATCGGTACACATCAACACATCGTCGTCATTCCCGCGTCTTCCAACAGCCGAACGGCTGGTCACGCGGGAACCCATCCTGGTTTTGAAGGGATTGAATTGAGTTGCCGAAGATCAGTCGGGTTCCCGCCTGCGCGCACTGCTGTCCGGAATAAATTGACAGCGCTCGCGGAACCCCTTGCGGCAATTGGTCTTCGTCGCTTTTCGGGAACGAGCGACTCAACTATCGAGCGCGGCACCATTCACCATTTCGTTTCCCCGGCGCAGGCCGGGGTCCAGTGGGTAGATGTTGCTGGCAATCTTCCTGTGATGCGGTGCTGTCTCGACAGCCCCCAAAAGAGTGCCAGAAGCCGTCGCCCACTGGACCCGGCCTGCGCCGGGGAAACGAGTAGGTTTGGGTGCGCAGACCCCAGCCATGAGCCGCCGAGAGGGAGTCGCTCAGTCAAGCAGAATTATTCCGGATAGCAGTGCGCCTTCGCGGGGATGAAGATGTTTCGTGGTAATCGGACTGCTCGCGGATTGACATTGCCAGCTGCGAATCAACCGACGGTCTTGCAAGCGATCTTCTCGCGCTCCACCGCGCGATGCCAGCGCAGCAAACCCGCCGCGTAAAAAACGTAATACGCTGCCAGCGTGCCGAAGATTGCGAGCGTCAACGGGCTGCGGGCGAAGTCGGATGGCAGCGGATTGTCCTGCGCGGTCATTACCATGCCATGCAGCAATCGGTAGCCGACCCGCACGATCAGCAGCACCGATAGAGCGACGCCGAGGTGGGCATTGGGTGTGTAGTACAAATCGGTTGGCGTGGTTTCGAAGGTGGTCAGCTTCAAGCCATACCAGCCAAGTCCGATACCCAGCGCCGCGCCACCCGTCAGCGCAGCGAGACTCTGCGGATGAGCGAATGACATCACGGCCAGGAAGGTCAGCAACAGCGGAAAGAAAATCACCGCGAGCAGCGGACGCCGCCGCGAAAATTGCTGTCGACCGACCATGCGCCGGATGCGCGCGTACAAGCGCCAGGCGATCAGCAACGCGATGCCGGCCATGGCGACAATCGAGGGATGCGCGGCGGTAGGCATGACGCTGGCCAATGGCGTGGTCGGACACGCGAGTCTGCGCCGGCCATCTGCGGTCCCGCAATATCTCGTTCGCCACCCCTGCAACGATGCTCCGTGCCGACGTTCAGCCACGATCGCCACAATGTTCGGTCGCGCAGCTCGCGCCACCGCAGCAAAGGGGTCCACCATGCGAAACATCCACATACTCACCACTTCATTGGCCATGGCGTTTATGGCAAGCGCGGGAACCGGCTACGCCGCCGGCGGCGCCACGCAGGGAAACACGGCGGAAGTTCTCCAGGGCGGCGTTGCCCGCTGGTCCGGGATGGACGCCAGGGAATGTGGAATCTTCGGCAAGCGCTACGCCGCCATCGACGGCGTTTGCTACTACCCGATCGGACTCGCCACGCGCACCGGCGCTCACGAAATCGCGCTGTGGGACAAGGACGACAAGCGCACGCTCGGCAATCTTGACGTCAAGGAACGCGAGTGCACCGAAACCGAGATCACCCTCGACGACGACACCTACACCAAGGTCAGCGACGAGAACATGACGCGTAGCGGCGAAGATCGCGCACGCATCCTGAAAGCCGTCGCCGGCACCGATGCGGAGCCGTCATTCTCGTTACCACTGGGCCCGCCCGCGAAGGGCGTCGTCACCAAGGACCGCAGTGATTTCTGCGAACTGCGTGTCTACAACGGCGGTGAGGAAAAAAGCCGCCACACCGGTCTGGACTATCCAATCGCCAAGGGCACGGCCGTGGTCGCGGCCGCCGACGGCACCGTGACCCTGGCGGAAGAGCAGTTCTTCACGGGTAACACTGTCGTCGTGGATCACGGCGGCGGACTGGTCACGATGGTGTTCCACCTGTCGGACCTGACGGTAAAAGAAGGCGACAAGGTCAAGCGCGGCGAGCGTCTCGGCAGCGTCGGCAGCACCGGGCGTTCCACCGGCCCGCATCTGCATTACGGTGCTCGCTGGCAGAACCAGCGCATCGACGTCGGCTCGCTGATCGGCGACCCGTCCAAGTTGCCGGGTGTCGGCGAATCGATGGTGCCCGAAGCCAGGGACACGCAGATTGTGGAAGCGGACAGCCAGCAGCCGAGTAGTGAAGACAAGGCCGGTGAAGACAAGGTGCCATCGGCGAAGCAAGCTGGCAAGGGTGACGCCGAGTCAGAGAAAAATCAGTCCGGTGACCAGGACGGCAAGTCGGGAAAGAGCAAAACCGATGACAAGTCGAAAGCCAGCGACGGTAACGATCACGAGGACATTCCGCAGGAATAGCCTCGACCAACGGTACGATTGGTCTACGCAGGCCGCGCGGTCGAACGCGCGGCCTGCGACGCCTGCGAAGCATTGATCGCTCAACCGACGCCGTTCTCCAACAGCACAGAATTCCAATGACCCAAATCGCCCCGTTCCACTTGGCCATCCCGGTTGGCAACCTCGCCGACGCGCGTCACTTCTACGCCGACGTGTTCGGTTGCAGCGAGGGCCGCAGCAGCGAGCACTGGATCGACTTCGATTTCTTCGGCCATCAACTGGTCGTGCACGAAGTCGCCGGCTACAGCAATCCACGTGCCGGCAACAATGCGGTCGACGGCCACGACGTGCCCGTCCCGCATTTCGGCGTGGTGCTGGAATGGAACGACTGGCAGCAACTTGCAGATCGTTTGCGTTCAAGGGAAACCGAGTTCGTCATCGAACCCGGCATCCGCTTCGAAGGTCAAGTCGGCGAGCAGACCACCATGTTCCTGCTCGATCCCAGCGGCAACGCGCTCGAGTTCAAGGCCTTCCGCGACATAGGGCAGTTGTTCGCGAAATAGAGGCAACGAGCGGCCAATCTTTGCGCCCCGTCGCCACTGCCCCGATAATGCCTGCCCCATATCCAGCGCACGGTTCGTTTCGTGCGGCGAAAGGCGTCAACGTGTCGGAAATTTTTGCCCGTCTGCCGGAGTTTGTCGGCAACCACCCATTCCTCGTGCTCGGATTCGTCGGCGTCTTGCTGGCGCTGGGCTATCTGGAATTTTCCAAGCTGACGCGCGGTTACGCGGCGTTGACGCCGGCGGCGTTGACGCAGTTGATCAATCGCGAGGACGCGCTGGTCATCGATGTGTCGTCGCTTGCCGACTTCGAGGCAGGGCACATTCCCGGCGCAAAGCACATCGCAATCGGCCAGTTCGATCCGGAATCCAAGGAGCTGTCCAAGGTTCGTGATCGACCGGTCGCCGTGGTCTGCAAGAACGGGCTGGTTTCCGGCCAGGCAGCCAAGCGCTTGCGCAAGGCCGGTTTCAGCCGGGTCTACTGGCTGGAAGGTGGCGCCAAGACCTGGATCGACGCGCAATTGCCGCTGATCAAGGGTCGCGCGAAGGGCTGAGTCCGACGCCTGCTCGCCGTTCTTCGCGACGGCCGTGACCCTCCCGCGTAGGCAACGGAGCGGTTGAATCGAACTTTTTCAACGCCATCCAGAAGTGGGTCGGGCAGTCCCTGACGCAGCCAAACAAGCCTGTACAACTCACGCGAAGTCGCGCCAGCGCGGCCTGCGTGGGATACTTGCCTACCTTTTTTCCCTTATATCCGGAGTCACCATGAGCGATACCAAGAACGGCGTGGCCAATGGCCAGGCTGATCCGCAGGCCGGCGCGCAGCTTAACCTGCAGCGCATCTACATCAAGAACGCCTCCTTTGAAGCCCCCGGTTCGCCGCAGGTTTTCCAGACCCAGGGCCAGCCGGCGATCGAGTTGAATCTCGGTCAGCGCGTCACCCAGTTGGGCGATGGCGTGTTCGAAGTGACCATCACCGCGACCATCACCTGCAAGGTCGAAGACAAGACGGCGTATATCGCCGAAGTGGACCAGGCCGGCATCTTCGGTCTGGTGGGTTTCGAGGATTCCGCGCAGGAAGCCGTGCTGGCCAGCTATTGCCCGAACGTGCTCTTCCCGTATGCCCGCCAGATGATCGCCGAGCTGATCCAGAACGGCGGCTTCCCGCCGTTCCTGATGCAGCCGATCAACTTCGAAAGCCTGTACGCCGAACAGATGCGTCGCCGCGCCGAAGGTGAGCAGGGCGCCGAAGCCGCTGACGCCAACTCGCTGCCGAACTGATCGCAATGGCCGTGCCAGTCGCGGTCGTTGGTGCGGGTTCTTGGGGCACGGCATTGGCCGTGCAACTGGCCCGCAACGGCGTTCCCACAACTTTGTGGGGGCGTTCCGCCGACGTGATCGCGACGATGGCGAAAACGCGCAGCAATGCGCGTTACCTGCCCGACCTGGAACTGCCCGAATCGCTGCTGCTGTCAAACGCGCTGGAGCCTACCGTGCGCGACGCCGGCACGGTGCTGATCGCCGTTCCCAGCCACGCCTTTCGGGAAACGCTTGAACAACTGACGCCGTGGGTCGCTCCCGGCGTCGGCATTGCCTGGGCCACCAAGGGTTTCGACCCGGGTGGTGGCCAGTTCCTGCACGAACTGGTCGAAGCGAGCTTGCCCGGCCATCCCGCTGCGGTCATCACCGGACCCTCGTTTGCGAAAGAAGTCGCGGCCGGTTTGCCGAGTGCGCTGACCGTGCATTCGTCCAATCCCGTGTTCGCCCGCGATGTCGCTCGCCAACTGCATTCACCGCGCCTTCGCGCCTACACCGGCAGCGATGTGATCGGAGCAGAACTGGGTGGCGCGATGAAGAACGTGCTGGCGGTCGCCACCGGTGTCGCCGATGGGATGCAGTTGGGTTTGAATGCGCGTGCTGGTTTGATCACGCGTGGCCTGGCCGAAATCATGCGGCTGGGCGAAGCGATTGGCGCCAAGCCGGAAACGCTCATGGGCCTGGCCGGACTCGGTGACCTGGTGCTGACTTGCACCGGCGATCTGTCGCGCAATCGCCGACTCGGCTTGGCGCTGGGACAAGGCGTGCCAATCGATGAGGCCATCGCATCAATTGGCCAGGTGGTTGAATCGATTGTCACCGTCGATGAAGTCATGCGACTGGCCAATCGGCACGGCATCGAACTGCCGATCAGCGCCGGCGTGCAGCGCGCACTGCATGGTGAAATCACGCCGATGCAGGGCATGGCCGAATTGCTCGCCCGCGAACAGAAGGCGGAATTCCCCGAGTGAGTCCGGCTCGCGGCGTGCAACGCCGGAACCTCGGTTCCGCGCAACCAACCCAAATCACAAGCGCGCCGACGACGGCCAGCAACGCGTGGCAACACGAGCAAGAACAAAAACTATTTCGTGGAGTCTCAGATGTGCCCAAGCAAGGTTGAAGACGGCGAGCAACGCGGTTGGATCGTTCCGATCGGCGGCGCTGAAGAGAAGGACGACAACCCGCGCATCCTGGAACGCTTCGCCGCACTGGGCGGTGGCACCGATGCCAATGTCGTCATCATACCGACCGCGAGCCGGCTGCCTGAGACGGGCGAGCGCTATGAAAAAATCTTCAGTGATCTCGGTGTCGCCAGCGCGGTGTCGCTGAACTTCGAAACGCGCGGAGATGGCGAACGCGAGGACTGGATCGAACAAATCGAAAAGGCGTCCGCCATCTTCATTACCGGCGGCAACCAGTTGCGACTGTCGACGATCCTCGGCGGCACATCGGCGGCCAAGGCAATCCGCCAGCGCAATGCGGCGGGAGCGATTGTCGGCGGCACCAGCGCGGGGGCCGGCATCCTGTCCGAACACATGATCGCGTTCGGCAATGAAGGCTCGTCGCCGCGTGCCGACAGCGTGCGCCTGGCACCAGGACTGGGATTGACCAATCGTTTCATCATCGACCAGCATTTTCGCCAGCGCGACCGGCTCGGTCGGCTGGTCGCCGCGCTGGCGTTCAATCCATTCGCAGTGGGCATCGGTCTGGATGAAGACACCGCCGCATTCATCGGCCCGGACAACACGCTGGAAGTGGAAGGCAGCGGCACGGTAACCATTGCCGATGCCAGTGGCGCGCAGTTCTCGTCGATGGCGCAGGCCGGCGAACACGATCCGGTATGCCTGCTTGGCCTGAAGGTGCACTTCCTCATCGCCGGCTCTACCTTCAACCTTCACACCCGCAAGGCATCGGCCGGCACGTTGGCGAGCGGCTGAGTTTTCGGCATGCTGGCCGTGCCGAACGGCTCGTCTTCGCGTAGTCTGGAATCGTCATCGGGCAAGCGGCAAGCCGCCGCAAGAATTCAAACATCAGGGGAAACACCATGCGCATTCTGGAACGCTCCGTTTACGTCGGCCCATCGCTGTACGCCCATTTTCCGGTCATCCGGCTTGAGCTGGACCTCGGTCATCTCGAAGACTGGCCGACCGCCAAACTTGGCGAAGGCTTCATCCAGGGCCTGATCGATGCGCTACCAGGATTGAACGAACATGGCTGCTCCTACGGCGAAGCCGGTGGCTTCGTGCGTCGATTGCGTGAGGACGAGGGCACCTGGCTGGGCCATGTGTTGGAGCACGTCGCGATCGAACTGCAGAACGTTGCTGGTGAGCACGTCACCTTCGGCAAGACACGCGGCGTCAGCGATGATCGCCCCGGCGTCTATACGGTCATCTACGAATACGCACAGAAGGAAGAAGGCATCGCCGCCGGTGAGCTGGCGATGAAATTGCTGGTTTCGTTGCTGCCGGAAGAAGCGCGCGGCGAACTTTCCCTGCCCGACGACTGGAACTGGGATGAAGCCCGCGACGACTTTATTCGTTATGCGCAAAAGCGCGCGCTGGGCCCGTCGACTGCATCGATTATTCGCGCGGCCGAAGAGCGCGGCATTCCGTGGCTGCGCATGAATCAGCAATCGCTGATCCAGCTCGGTCACGGCAAGTACCAGCAGCGTGTGCAGGCGACCATCACCGGCCGCACGCCGCATATTGCCGTCGAACTGGCCTGCGACAAGGACGAAACCAACAAGATTCTGACCTCGCTCGGCCTGCCGGCACCGCGTCAGGAACTGGTGAACAGCCAAGCCAACGCCGTGCGTGCTGCGGCGAAACTCGGCGGGCTGGTCGTGACCAAGCCCTACAACGGCAATCACGGTCGCGGCATCACCATCGGCATTTCCGGCGACGATGCGGTCCGCGAGGGCTATGCCGCCGCGCGCGAGCATTCCAGTTCGGTGATCGTTGAAACCTACATGCCTGGTGACGACCATCGCCTGCTGGTCGTCAACGGTGAACTGGTCGCAGCGACCAAGCGCACGCCCGGCCATGTCATCGGTGATGGCAAGAAAACGGTTGCCGAACTGGTCGACATCGTCAATCAGGATCCGCGTCGCGGCATTGGCCACGAAAAAGTCTTGACCCAGTTGATCCTCGATACCCAAGCCGACCAGATGCTGGAACGCGTCAACTACACCAGCGCGTCGATTCCCGAAAAGGGTGAAGTAGTTTACCTGCGCTCGACCGCAAACCTGTCGACTGGCGGCACTGCCACCGATGTCACCGACATCATCCATCCCGACAATCGCGACATGGCGGTGCGGGCGATTCGCGCGATTGGGCTGGATGTTGGCGGCGTGGATTTCATCACCACCAACATCGCCGAAAGCTACAAATCCATCGGCGGTGGTATCTGCGAGATCAACGCCGCTCCCGGCTTTCGCATGCACGTCGCGCCCAGCGAAGGCACGCCGCGCGATGTGGCCGGCCCGGTCGTCGACCTGTTGTTTCCGCCAGGCTCGCCATCGCGCGTGCCGATTGCTGCCGTCACCGGCACCAACGGGAAAACAACCACCGCGCGCATGCTCGCCCACATCACCAAGATGGCGGGCTACACGCCCGGCCTGACCACGACCGACGGCGTTTACATCGACGGCCAACGCACCGTTGAAGGCGACATGACCGGCCCGGTATCGGCACGCATGGTGTTGTCCGATCCGCATGTCGATATTGCGATTCTGGAAACTGCGCGAGGCGGCCTGGTTCGCGCCGGCATGGGCGTGCCCGAGGTAAATGTCGGCGGCGTGCTCAACGTGCAATCCGACCACCTTGGTATCAAGGGCATCGACACACTGGAGCAGTTGGCCGAGGTGAAGCGCATCGTTGTCGAAATTGCCAAGGATTGCGCCGTGCTCAATGCCGACGATCCGCTGGTGCTGAAGATGTCGGCCTACACCGACGCGAAAGTCATTTGCTACGTCACGATGAATCCCTCGCATGCGTTGGTGCGTGAGCACATCCGTGCCGGCGGCCGCGCCTGCGCGCTCGAAGACGGCATCAACGGCCAGATGATCACGCTCTACGACAAGGGCAGTCATATCCCCTTGCTGTGGACGCATCTGATCCCGGCGACGATGGAAGGTCGCGCCATGCACAACGTGCAGAACGCGATGGTCGCGGCGGCGATGGCGTATGCGCTGGGCATCAAGCTCGATGCGATCCGACAAGGCTTGCGCACCTTCGATACCACGTTCTTCCAGGCACCGGGCCGCATGAACGTGTTCAACGAACATCCGTTCAAGGTGCTGTTCGACTACGGCCACAATGCGCACGCCGTTGCCGCCATGGCCGATCTTGCCCAGCGTCTGGAAGTAACCGGTCGCCGCATCGTCGTCATCACCGGACCGGGCGATCGTCGCGATGAAGACCTGCGCGCGATTGCCGATGCCGTGGCCAATCGATTCGACCACTACATCTGCCGCCGCGACGATCACACCCGTGGCCGTGACGGCGATGAAGTGCCACGCATCATTGCCGACAGTCTGCGCGCGAGTGGCGTGCCGGATGACGCGATCAGCATCGTTCCCGATGAACAGCAAGCGGTTGACCACGCGTTGCGCATGGGCCAGCCCGGCGACCTGTTGCTGATCTTCGCCGACGCGCTGGTGCGCTCATGGAAGCAGATCATCAAGTTCCGCCCGGACGGCAGCGACCAGGCGACCGCCAAGCCAGCGCCCGTCGTCGAGCAGACGCCGGCTGACCGTGGTGTCGAGGAAGGCATCATGGCGGCAATGGAAGGCGTGATTCGCGACGAGCGCGGCCTGGTGATGGCACGCGAGAGCGATGACTGAGTGCCATGACTGAGCCGTTCGATGACTCGCGTCGGCTGACCGGCAGCAACGCTTACTTTGCCGAATCTGGTGCCGTGCTGGAAACGGTTGGCATTGATGTCGATGCGGATTTGGTCGAACGTTGGCGTTCGCGTATTTTGGTCGCTCGAGAGTGGCTGGGCTGGCCGGCTGGGCCGATCCACACGCGTATCCATGCCAGTGGCGCGACGCTGGCGTTTGCCGCGCCGCTCGATCAATTGCTGGTAGCGACCGAAGTCAACGAATGGGCGTTGTTGTCCACGCTCGATGACCCTGATTTGCGCGGCGACATTCCGCTCGCTCCAGGTCACGCCGCGTGCTGGGATGACGACTTCGCGCAACGAACATTACGCGCATCCGCGGCCGACGAAGCCGATCCGAAGCTGGCTAAACTGATCGCCGCCGCGCTCGCCAGAAAGCTGCCCGCGCTTCCCGGCGAAGACCTGCTCACGCTCGGCGCCGGTAGTGGCGCGCGGAGCTGGCCGCTCGATACGTTGCCTGATGTCGACGACGTGCCGTGGTCTGAGTTGCATGCAATTCCGCTGGCCCTCGTCACCGGTTCAAACGGCAAGACTACTTCGGTGCGCCTGCTCGCCGCGATGGCAAAAGAGGACGGTCGCAGCGTTGCACACAGCTGCACTGATGGCTTGTTCGTCGACGGCGTGGCCATAGAGTCGGGTGATTTTTCCGGACCGGTCGGCGCACGCACCGTTTTGCGTCAGCCCGGTGTTGAAACCGCCATCCTCGAAACCGCACGGGGCGGTTTGTTGCGACGTGGTCTTGCGGTCGCACGCGCTGATGTTGCGTTGATCAGCAATGTCAGCGCCGATCACTACGGCGAATACGGCATCCACGAACTGGCTGATCTCGCCGCCGCGAAACTCACCGTCGCCCGCGCGGCCAATCCGGATGGGTTGTTGGTGCTGAACGCCGATGACGCGCTATTGCGCAAGCTGGGTCCCGCGACCACGCGTGGTCGTATCGGCTGGTTTTCGCTCGACGACAACGATGACTTGCTGGTTTCCCATCGCGAGGGCGGCGGCAGCACCTGCGCGATGGCGGCTGGCCATTTGTGGTTGAGCGCCGAAGGTGTGCGGCACGATCTTGGCGAAGTCGCCGCGATGCCGCTCAGCGTCGAGGGCAGTGCGCGGTACAACATCGCCAACCTTGCCGGTGCCGCGCTAGCTGCGACGGCGCTCGGCATTTCGCTCGCCGCGATTCGCGCCGTGCTGCACCGATTCGGCAGCGATAACGACGACAACCCCGGCCGTCTTGAGCGCTGGTCGCTCGGCGGCGTTTCGGTCTGGGTCGACTACGCCCACAACCCCGACGGCATGGCCGGCCTGCTCGACGTAGCGACCGCTCGCCAAGGTGATGGAAGGCTCGGCTTAGTCCTCGGCCAGGCCGGCAATCGCGAGAACAAGGACATCATCGACCTCGCCCGTGCCGCCGCGCGCTACAAGCCAGCACGCGTTGTGCTCAAGGACATGCTCGGCTACGAGCGCGGTCGCGAACCCGGCGAAGTCGCCAACATCCTGCGCACCGCGTTGATCGAGGGCGGCGTCGCCGAAGCCGCGCTGGCGTTCCATCGCGATGAAACCGATGGCGTCGTCGACTTGCTCAAGTGGGCGCAACCCGGCGACGTACTGGTCCTGCCCATCCACGCCATCGGCGCCCGCCGCGTCGTCCGCGAAAAACTCGATCGCCTGCGTGATCGCGCTTGGCAGCCGGGTCAATCGCTCTAGGGCTGCCTCGCGGGACAACACACCGCTCTATTTCCCTTCTCCCCCCGGGAGAAGGTGCCCGGAGGGCAGATGAGGGTCCGCCTCTTGTGTCAACTCGCACTGGCGAAGATTTCATCTTCGCTCCGTTTCGCCGTCCAGACGGCCATTTGACATGTCGCCAGACGGGTCAAGAGCGAGGTGGTAGCCCGGCGAAAACGAGAATGACGGGGCAAGCTGCAACGTGACGAACCGGCTTCACGAACTCGCATGCCACCGAGTCAACACGTCGACCACCGTTTCCCTCGGCAGGAATTCCTGCTCAATCCTGCCTTTCGCCAAGCCCAGCAGATGCCGGTAGAGGTTCCGCTCTTCATCTACCAAACCTTCAGGCGGATTCGGCCCTGCAACAACCGGCTCTGCAACCGCAAGCGCGGCGTAGCGGTCCAACACTGTGCGCTCCATTAGCAGAGCGGTCAGATGAGGTTGCAGGCAGCGTGCCCGTGCCAACATGTCAAAGCCCCAGCTATCCAGATCACCCCAGTAGCCCAGGCATCGGTCGTGCAGCCAGTCCGCACGCAACCATGCCAGGTTGAGACCACTGCCAAGTACGGCGATGGTGTCGGGCAGCTTCGGCAGCAGATGCCGGCAACGTTCGTTCTCGATGACCAGGATGCGTCCGGCGGGTAACGGCAACGCCATCAGCTCGCGGGCTCGCACGCGCTGTTGCGCGAATGGCAGCAGTCCCGGTGTCAGCGGCACCACGAGCAGCCAATGATCGTCTTCGTCGGCAGCATCCAGAAAACTGCCGAGGCCGGCTTGCGATGCCCGCCCGTCAAACCTGACGTCGAGTAGCGCCGTGACGAGCGCGCGATGGCGCTCGATGAATTTGCTGTCGATGCCGGCAAGGGCAAGGGCGCGAGCAGGACGACCCGCCGCGATGCCAGGTTCCAGTTCAAGCACCAATGCCGTGGCTTGCACGACTTCCTGGTCGGCGTGGCCCAGCCACAGCGAGCGTTGTCGGATCAGTAAAGAGTGAAAACGTGAGTCGACGCAACCGAGTAGATATCGGAGTCGATGAAACTCAAGCCTTACCTGTGCGTCACCAGACCCTTGTGCCCAATCTTCCGGTGAGGAAAGGCTCCAGTGGGTTGGCAGCGAAACCGGTTCGGCAGCGCTGCGAAAGGTGCTCGCTTCCCACTGCACTTCGCCAATCGACACTTCCCGCCAACGCGCGATGTGCTCGCGGACGCGCGCGGTGTCTTTGGTGAAACAGGCTGGCGACGGACGTCCAATGCCGATCCGCAGTGGCCATGCCTGCGCATCGAGCAGGCGATGTTCGCGTTTGTCGGCGCTATTCCATTGCCTGACCAGAAGGTCGGCGAGTTCCTTCGGCGACTTCACGGTTGCGCTTTGGCAGCGGTGTGAAGCGTTCGCTCGCGGGCGTAAGTCTCCAGGGCTTCCCAGCTCAGCGAGGTCATCGTTGCCTGCGCGCCCTTGCGATGGACGTAGATGGCGGATCGGGTGTGTTCGCGCAACAGCCGCAGTTCCTTGTTCGGGGTGACAAACAGCGGATGCAGGCCAAATTCGGTCAAGGCGCGAATGATGCGTCCGGCTACGACCTGCGAACTTTTCGAGAACGCTTCGTCGAGAACAATGGTGCCGAACAACGGTCGTGCGCTGCCCGGCGGGCACAAGGCATAGCTGAGCGAAGCAGTGAGGACATAGCTGGCGATGATTTCCTTTTCGCCGCCGCTACCACCTTGTGAACTGGTGCGCTTCTCGATGATCTTGCCGCTGCCGCGTTCGATCACAAGGACGGCGAACTGAAGTCGATAGCGCGGATCGAGAAGTGCCAGCGCGCCCTGGGTCTTGCGTCTCTCCACGGCGTCTGCGAGCAGGCCGACGAGATGGGAAAGCGCTTGATAGTGGCTTTCCCCGGTGTCGTTCTTCAACTGGGCGGATCGCAGCTGAGCGCGAGCCTGGCGCAGGCTGCGCAAGCTTTCGTGCTCGACCCGTTGCGGCTCCAATCGCAGATAGCGGCCGGATTGAAAATCCACCCGCTCCAGCGTCGCATTGAGATCGGCAATGCGCTCTTCAATCGCCGAGACCTCGATATCGATCTCACTGAGCAACAGGGTCACGCCTTGATCGGAAGACTGGTTGAGATAGGTGAGAAAGCGGGCCAGCTTTTCTGGAAGTGACTCCTCCTCCAGTACGCGCAGGCGCTCAAGGAAAGCGGCGATGTCCTGCAGATCGAACCCGGCTTCAACCAACGCACCAGTATCCAGTTGCTTGGCGTCTTTCATGTTGGCGACCAGGCGTTTTTCGGCTTGACCAATCCGGCTGTTGGCGATGTCGATCTTCGCTTGCAACGCGTCGCTGCGCTGGCGTTGCACATCATCCAGCGCATCCAGTTCGACCTTGTCGACAGGCAAGAAATGCTCGCCCGCCAACGCTGCTTGCCGTTCGTCCAGACCTGACGCAATGCATGACCCCAAACGCTCCAGCTTGCTCGTTGCATCGGAAAGCTGGAGATCAATTCCGTTGCGTTCCACTTTGATTTTGATGGCCTCGTTTTGCAACGAGCCGACGGCATTCTGGGCTTGCTTCCAGTGCAGCTCGGCCTTCGCCGCATCGGATCGCGGCGAGGTCAGCCGAACGAGTTCACGCTCCAGTTGCTCGAAGGTGGTCTGTGCCGCCGGCAGGTCGATATCTTCGAAAACCGTTTTTTCGATGGCATCCAGCAGCCGCAGGCTTCTGCTCATCGACTCCGCCTGTTGCCTCGCATCGCATTCTTGCGCTCGGGCGAATTCCAGGTCGTGCCGCAACTGCTTGAGCGCGGCCTCCAGCTCGCCGATCTGGTCGCGGTTGTCGAAACCGGTCATCCATCCCTGATCCAGCGACGTCAAATCATTCTTGTCGAAGAACCGGGCACGCCCGGAGATCAAGCCTTCCGCCGTCATCGCTTGGGGCGTGCTGCGCAATGCAGCGGCGTCCGCCACGCAATGGCGATCCGCTGTCGCGAGCAGGCGCTTGAGGGGCTCACGCAGCGGGTGTGCCTTGAAATTCAACTTGCGCGTGAACCCGTCTTCAAGAAAGCGCGCCGCAAGACCCTCGGGTTCGACTTCATGCAGGCGTACGTGCAGCCGGTTGTCGCGAGCGTTGATCCACGTCAGCGCAGTTTCCGCAAGTTCCGGCCGTATCAGCAGTCGCAAGCGCTCGCCACCGATAGCGCGCTCGATCGCACCGCGCCAGCGTCGCTCGTCTGCCTTTACTTCAACCAGTTCCGCGACAAAGGGAACGTCCTCGTCGCGAACGCCAAGATAGGCGGCAAGATCGCTGCGGAAATTCTGCTGGGACGGATGAACGTTTGAACCGGGACGCCGGCGCACTTCATCAAGCGCTCGTGCCTTTTCTCCGTGGCGTGCTTCCAGATCGGCTCGAACTGCTCCGGAATCCCATGCGGATTTTTGAAGAGTGTGGACCTGTGCTTCCTTGATCGGCCGCATCTTCGCGACCTCGTCGAGGTTCGCTTGGACACTGGCGAAGGACAACGTGGCGTCCATTCCCAGTGCGGTCGCCATCGTCTGGTACACGCTCGCCGCGCGTTGGCGTGCTGCCACCAGCGACACTTGCGTCGCTATTCGACCGCGCAAGTTTTCGATGTCGCCGCCTCCCGCATCGACATACGCGGCGTAGGTTTTTTGCACGTCTTCTTGCGCTTGAACGATCCGCGAGTCGACTTCCGCTTCGGTGCCTTTCAGAACCTTGATCCGCACACGAAAGTCTTCCATGCGCGAACGCCAACGTGTTGCCGCCTGTTGCGCAAACCAGATCGGAAGCATCGTTTTCAATTCGAATAAGCCGTCGCGATCGGACTGGTGCTTCTCGCGTTCAATCCAGTTGCTGGCGATGGGCAGCAGCGAGTCGCGTTGCTGCTTTGCCGTCTCCAGTTCCTGGCGGATGCCGGCCAGGGTGTCGAACTCGCCAGCCACGGCGCGAGCGTTGTCGAACGCGGAATGGTCGTCCAGCACCAGTTCGCGAAAAACCTTGTCGATGCTGTCGAGTTGTTTCAGGCCGGCCGCGCGATTAAGCAATTCAAAGGCGTTTTCGCCGACTTCGAAGTGACTGCGCAGCCGCGAGAAATATGCCTGCTGGGTTTTGTAGACCTTCAATCCAGTGCAGCTGCGTTCGAGTGCGCTCAACGCTCGGTCGCCGCCCTCGTGGTGGGTTTCCAGCCATTCGTCGAGACCGATGGAGTCGTTCTGGCAGAACAACCAGCGTCGCTTCAAATCGCTCAACGCCGAACTGCTGCCGCCAAACCAGAACAAGCCGCCGATGCGAACCGCCGACTCGCCGTCGCTGAAGCGCGCCGCTATGGCCGTAACGACCGGGCCAGGCCGTGCGATGTGTTCGTTGCCACCGCTATCGTTGCCGGCACCGGACACGCCGCGCACATACGACACCAGATCGCGATCACTGTCATGGCCGCCGGTCGATGCCAGGTTGTAGCGAGGCTTGGCAACCAGCAGGGTCATCAATGCGTCGACCAGCGTGGTCTTGCCGCTGCCGGTTTGCCCGACGATGGCGGTGCCGGCCAGATCGACCTGCACGCCATGACGGCCACCGAAAGCGCCCCAGTCGTAGACGTCCAGGTGGGTCAGCACGTAACTCTGCGGTGTGGGTGCAGGGGCTGGGCTCATTCGTCCGTCTCCTCCTGCACATTCGGGCTGGCTTCGCGGTTACTGGATGCTTCGCGCAGTGCCTGGATAAGGTTGCCGAGATTTTCAGGATTGGCGACGTGGGCGATGATCGGACGGATCGTCACCCGCTCTTGCTGGTCGATGTCGGAAACGATGCCGTGGCCCTTGAGCTGCTCCAGCAAGTTAAGCAGTCGCTTCATCTCCTGCGCATCGCTGCCCAGGTCGCCCAGATAGGCTTGCAGATGTGGGACCAGATCTTCCAGCGCCATCCGGGCGTCGCCAGCACCCAGTCCAGCCTCCAGCTCATGGGCGACAAACTGCTGGCGCAGGACCGCGACCAGCAGTGATTGCTCCAGCGTCAGGCGTTGTCGACGCACCAGTGGATGCGACCACTCGTCATCGTCACTGCCAGCGGCGGTGGCAACGACGACGAACGCGAGGCCGCGAACGTCATCGATGCGTAGCGCCAGTTCCAGCCAGCCAAGCACGCGATCAACTTCGTCGCGGCGTTGCAGCGCGTTTCGATAAAGATTCGGCTTGCTCGCTTCCTCCACCAGCCCGTGTTTCATCAGCTCCAGGATTGTGGCGCGCAACGCTTCGACGGGTTCGGCCCGGTCGAGCACGATCTCGATCTCGCCAGCGGATGCGATGCCCGTGCCGCGGGTTTCTTCGCTGTCCAACCCGGTCAATTTGTCCTCGCTGTTGCCAGTCGACACGTCACGGCTCCCATTCGAACTGCTCGAACGCTGTCGGCTCAAGCGCGACCAGCGGCACGTGAAAACGTAAGTTCTGGTCGTCTCGCGTGACGAGATCGAGGATTTCGTCTTGTTCGCTCATTTCGCAATCTGCTTCGCGGGCCATGCCCAGCCAGACGGCAAGGGATTCCAGGTCGTGCGTGGGCGGCAGCTTCTGGGCCAGCCCAGCGAGACTCAGTGGCTGATTGCTGGCGAGGATTGCCGCGACGCTATCGCGTACCAGTGCCTCACGATCAAGGCTGTCCAGCGACGACCAGAAACCTTCATCGATCTGGTTCATGTCACCAGCCCTGTGCTGCAAATCGAGCTCACGAAGCGCGCCATCATCCAGCGATTTGAATCGAAGCCGTTCCACTAGTGGCAGGCTGCCGCATGCAAATCCCAGCGGCGGCAGGCACGAAGGTTGGCGACGGATTGACGCGACGGACCAGTCCACCGATTGGGCCTGCACAAAAACCTCATTGAGCAGTTGCCCCACGCGATGATGCTCGGCCGCGAGGCCGCTGCGGAGAAAGCTGCGCACATCACGTTCGCTGCGGGAACGCGCTCGAATGACCGAGGCCGACTCCTTGACCAGCCGCATCACCAGCCAGCGCAAATCGCTCTGCTGTGACATACCCAGCGCAGCGATGGCTTGCGGATGTTGCAGGATGATTCGCAGACGACGCTTCATCGCTTCCAGCTCGATTTCCTGTCGCAACTGCTGGTGAAACGCCTGGAATACGCGACCCTCGGGGGTGTCGAGCAAAGCGTCATGGCCATCGAGCAGGCTGTCGACAATCGCGCCGCGATGATGGCCTTCGTTGACGATGGCGTGGCGCAGGCGCATGTCGGCGCTGCGCCAGGAATCCTCCACCCGGCGGAAATCCGCGCGCAGACCCGTCGCCAATGCGTACAGCTCGCGGATTCCCTCGGTGGCTTCATGCGCATCGGCGATAGCGATGCGGCCCGCTTCCGCTTCCTCCAGCTCTCGCTCAAGTTCGTTGATCTGCCGACGCAGATGTTCGGCTCGGCTTTTCGGATCAGGGTTCAGCCGCGCCTCCAGTCGCTCGATCTCGCGCTGCACTAGCGCCAGCCGTGAGGCCGTCGACGTCATGATGCGGCTGTCCAGACCTTCCACGAAACTCAGCGCGGTTTGCAGCGCGTCGGTGGCGTAGAGGCGCCCCTCTCGCTCGACCACCAAAGTGCGCTTGATCCAGTCGCGCAACTCCTTGCGAGCCAGCACGCTGGTGTCGCCGCTGATCTCGAACTCGCTCAGCCCGGCGTGGCCGGCAAGCAGCGCGGCCAAGGCCTGCTGAGCATCGTTGTAGTCGACGCCGTCGTTGCTCTCCTCGAACAGCGTTTGCAGGCAACCCAGCACCAACGGCGCTCGGCGTCCGGTCAGCGCGCGCCAAGCCGGGTGTCGCTGGCGTGCGAGGACATAGGATTGGGTGCGATCGCGGGCGCTGCTGTCCATCGGCCTGTCTAAAAAAAAGCTGGTCTATTCTGGTTCGCCAGTATCCTTGCGTTTCGTGTCGCTGGCTAATTTTGGATCGGGTGTTCTCTCGAACAATGCCCATCTGCCTACGTTAAAAAATCGACAGCCTGGTTTTCGCGGCAAACAGTTCCAGCGCTTTCATCGCGAGTACCGAGTTGCCGGTGCTGTCGAGAGCCGGTGACCAGACACACAGGCTGAGTTGGTCGGGCACGATGGCGACAATGCCGCCGCCGACGCCGCTTTTGCAGGGCAAGCCGATCCGGTAGGCGAATTCGCCGGCGGCGTCGTAGGTGCCACAGGTGAGCATCAAGGCGTTGATGCGGCGTGCCTGGCGATCACTGACGACGCGACTGTCGTCGACCGGGTCCGCGCCGTCGTTGCACAGGAATCCGGCCGCGCGGGCCAGTTGGCGGCAACTCATGCTCACCGCGCACTGGTTGAAATAGACATCAAGAACGTCGGCGACATGGTTGTCGATGGTGCCAAAGCTTTTCATGAAATTGGCGAGCGCCACATTGCGATAGCCGCTGGTCGCCTCCGACGTGGCCACCTCGTGGTCGAACTCGATCGGCTCGCCACAAAGCCGGGTCAGCAAACCAAGAATTGCCGGTTTCGCGTCGCCGGCACTGACCAGCCGATCAGCAACCGCCAATGCGCCAGCATTGATGAAAGGATTGCGCGGCATGCCGTTTTCGCGTTCCAGCTGGACCAGCGAATTGAACGGGTTGCCGGAAGGCTCTCGACCGATACGCTGGAACAACGATTCACCATGCAGACGCATCGCCAGAGTCAGCGAGAACACTTTGGAAATGCTCTGGATCGAAAACGACACGTCGCTGTCACCGGTGCTGGCTTCCACGCCGTCACGGGTGCGCAACGCCATGCCGAACTGGTTTGGTGAGACCCGCGCCAAGGCGGGAAGGTAGTCGGCTACTTCACCCTGCTCGCCGAGCAGCGGCGTGATCTTGGCGTGGATGTCGTCGAGGACGCTCTGGAAATTCATGCGATGGCCGACCGTTGCGGACGCGCATGACAGCACATCGCGCCGGCTATGCGAAACCGGCGGGCCCGTTTCGCCGTATTAACGACTCAGGCGGGCCGTTCGTTTGCTACGCTTGCGGGCTGCGGCCGGTTGCTGCTGGAGTTCCCATGTCACATCCATTGCTGGCGCGTGTAGGACAACGCTGGATCGAGCGCGCTGCGTTGCTGGTCAGCGTTTTGCTGATTGTCGCGATAGTCTGGTGCTGCGTGCGCATTGCGCTGGCCATGTGGCCGCGCGGCGATGCGGCCGCCAACGTGACCCCGGCGCGCCTGTCTGAAGCCAATTCCAGTGCGCCCACCGTTTCGGTTTCGCGCTGGCATTTGTTCGGCAACGCCGGCGCAGGCGTCGCCAACTTGCGCACCTTGCCGGCGAGCACGCTGGCTTTGGCGCTGCGTGGCACGGTGGCCGAGCGCGATCCAACCACCGGCGTTGCTGTAATCGGTGATGGCCAGAACGAGCGCGCCTATCGCGTCGGCGACGAGATCGACACCGGCGTCAGTCTGGTCGAGGTACACACCGACCATGTCGTCATCTCGCGCGACGGCACGCGCGAGTCGCTGATCCTTCCGCGCGAGGCCGCCGGTGCGGTGCAGCCGGGACCGATTTTCGATCTTTCGGCGGCCAACACCTCGGCGCGCAAGCCAGCGACGGCTAACTCCGCGACCACGAGTGCATCGACACCCGTGCCCTACACGCCGCCGCAGCTTGCCAACGGCGCGGTCGATTGGGAAAAATCGCTGGAGCAGGTGCGCAACAATCCGGCCCAGTTCACCCAGCTTGCCGCGCCGGTGATCCAGGACGGAAAGTTGCTGGGCATGCGCGTTCGCGGGCTCGATCCGGCGACTATGACCAAGCTGGGCCTGGAAGCCGGCGACCTGGTCACGGCCGTCAACGGCATCGCCATCGATTCGCCCAAGCGCGCCGCAGAAATCCTCGCCAGCGTGCAAAATGCAGCCAGCGTGCGGGTGACCGTGCAACGCAACGGCCAGCCGGTCGAAGTGACCGTTGGCAAACCATGATTCCCACGGACACTCCCGCATGAAACTGTCTGCACTGATCGTATTTCTCTTCGTGGCGATGTCGCCCGCATGGGCGCAACAGCCGCCAGCCGATGCAACGTCTTCGGCAACCAATGACGGCCGCCACACGCTGAATCTGAAAGACGCCGACATCCAGGCGTTGATCGCGACGGTGTCTGAAATCACTGGTCGCAACTTCATCGTCGCGCCCAATGTCACCGGCAAGGTCACCGTCATTTCAGGTCGGCCGATGAAGCCGGATGAGATCTACGACGTGTTCCTGTCGGTGCTGCGTGTGCACGGCTACGCGGCGGTACCGTCGGGAAGCATGATCAAGATTGTGCCCGAGGCGCAGGCGCAGCAGGATGGCTCCAGCGGCATCGGCGCAGCCGGTCGCAGCAGTGACGAAGTAATCACCCAGATCGTGCCGGTCAAGCATGTCTCCGTCACCGAACTGTTGCCGGTGCTGCGACCGTTGATGCCGCAAGGTGCGCAGTTGATCGCCAATGGCAGTTCCAACTCGTTGGTCATTTCCGATCGCGCCAGCAACGTGTCGCGGATCATGGACATCATCCGTCGCATCGACACCGTGTCCGAGGCTGAAGTGGAAGTGATTCCGCTGTCCCACGCCAACGCGACCGAAGTGGCGCGCACGCTGACCACACTCGCCGGCAACGACACCGCGCAGCCGAACGGCTCGGCCAAGGTGTTTGCCGATACCCGCACCAATTCGATTTTGCTGTCCGGCTCCAAGACCGAACGGCTGCGCATGCGCGCTTTGCTCGCCCACCTCGACACGCCGCTGGATAGTGGCGGCGACACCCAGGTGGTGTATTTGAATTACGCCAGCGCGAAAGACCTGGTGCCGATTCTGCAAGGCGTTGCATCGACGCTGACCGGTGAAGCACCGCCAAGCTCGGGCGGTTCAGTCGCCAGTGCACTCGGTGCTGCAGCAGGCATCACCCTGCCGTCGAGCGGTGGTTCCCCGTCCGGCGCAAGCGGCGGCATCGCAACCATCCAGGCGCACGAACAAACCAACGCGTTGGTTATCAGCGCCCCCCCGGCGATCTTCCGCTCGCTGCAATCGGTGATCCGCCAACTCGACGTGCGCCGCGCGCAAGTGTTGATCGAAGCGGTCATCGCCGAAGTGGCGGACACCACCGCCAGCGAACTCGGCGTGCAATGGTTCACTGCGCCACAGCGCGGCGACGGCACGCTAGGCCAGGGCGTGATTGGCGGCACCAACTTCCCCGGCCCGAACGGCAATTCCAGCCTGCTCGGCCTGGCTGCAAATGCGTCAGGCCTCGGTGGCCTTGGCGGACTTTCGCTTGGCTACGTCGATGGGACGGTGAAGATTCCCGGCACCGATACCGAAATTCTCAACCTCGGTGCCTTGGTCCGCGCGCTTCGTGGCGACGGCAAGACAAACATCCTGTCGACGCCATCCATTCTCACCCTCGACAACCAGGAAGCGGAAATCAAGGTCGCGCAAGAGGTGCCCTTCCTCACCGGCAGCTACAGCGCGACCGGTACCGGCGGCGGCAACAGCGGGGTCAGCAATCCGTTCCAGACCATCGAGCGCAAGGATGTGGGCTTGGTCTTGAAAGTGACACCGCAGATCAACGAAGGCGACGCCGTGCGCTTGGCGATTCATCAAGAGGTCTCGTCCCTCGCACCACAGGTTTCCGGCGCGGTTGATCTGGTCACCAACAAGCGTGAGCTGACCACCAACGTGATCGTCGCTGATCGCGCCCTGCTGGTGCTCGGCGGTCTGATCGACAACCAGACCAGCGACACCAATTCCAAGGTGCCCGGCCTTGGCAGCATCCCGATCCTCGGCAACCTGTTTCGCTATCGCTCGAACAAGAACGAAAAGCGCGACCTGATGATTTTCCTGCGGCCGCAGATCCTGCGTGACAAGGCCAGCGAAAGTGCCGTGTCGAGTGAGAAGTACAACTACATGCGCACCGAGCAGTTGCAGTTGCGCCAGCAGCAATGGCCGTTGACGCCGGATCGCGAGCAACCGCTGTTGCCCAAGGTGCACGACTTTTTGATGAGTCCTAGTCTTGATGGCGAGCCGATCCAGAAAGGCGCTACGCGTCCCGACGGCAACAAGAATGATCGCAACCCGGGCAAGCGCCCGTGACGGAAGCGGTCGCCGAACG
>JBATAQ010000097.1:0-3471 GCA_049661925.1 Dokdonella sp. | reverse complement strand
CGGACGACTCAAATGCCAGAGAGCGACACAACCCGCACCCGTCGTCTTTCCCGCGAAAGCGGAGGCGCTCTTCAACAGCCGGAGGCTGGTCAACCCATTTTGATCTTAGGTAAGTCCCTGAATTTGTAGAAAAATCAAAATGGATCCCCGCTTTCGCGGGGATGACGACGAGATTTTTATGGTTATCGAATGAAGCTGGCGAGGGGATTCCAGACAGCAGTGCGCGAAAGCGGGGATGGCGACGGTCTTGGGTCGTATCGCTTCCGGTCGTGAGTCGCCCGCACCGCACCACCGCCGCAAGCGACGCGCGACCTCGTCAGCGAAGCGCGCGCAAAGCCTGGAGCAGATTCGCCGACGCGGGGCCGCCACTGCTTGCCGGATTCGAGCCGCTTGCAACGTCGATTTCGCCCAGCCCCGCCTTTCCTAGCGCCGCGTTGGTGGTTGCCAGATCACCCGATTGCAGATCGGCGAATTGCTTTTCGATATCACCCAGCTCCTGGCGCACGGACTCGATGCGGGCGAGCTGATACGCGGTCGGTTTGCCGTCGTAGGACGTGATTGCGCCGTACAGCGAATCGGTGTGTTCGCGCAGGCGCTCCTCGCCGGTGATCGCGCCGCCTTCCTTGGTTGCGACGATGTTCTTGCGGATTGCGTCGGCCTTGGCGTCGAGTGCTTCAAGCTGCTTGCGCAACGCGTTGCCAGCTTCGAGTGTTTGCGCTTTTGACGAAGCCTGCGCGCGCACGGCGTTGATCTTGTCGGCCAGCGTGCTCATGTCGCCGAAGATGTCGCGCACCTTCAGCGCGGCATCGTATTGCGCTTGCCGATCCGCCGCCGTGAAGCTGACCCGGCGATCAAGTCCAACCGTGATCGTCGTGTCGAAAACGTCCTTGTCCTTGGTCATCCGCACGGTGTAATCACCGGGCGGCACCCGTGGGCCTTGCGTGGAATTGAAGGCTATCTGCGCGGCCTTCGGCACGCGTGGCGGTTGCGCACGCATTGACCAGTACACGTGGTTGATGCCACGACGCACGCTGGCGGGCAGCGTATCGATCAGCTTGCCATCGGCACCGAGCACTTCGATCTTGAGCTTGCCAAACAGATGTCGCGATTTCTGGAAATAGGCGATGTCCGCACCGCTCTTCGGGTTCGGCCCGCTGAAACTCGCATCGCCCTCAGCCCAGCCACCCGATGCGCTGATGCGTTGCTGGATCATGCGCGTCGGCAGGAAGGCGACGTTGCTGTCCAGCGTCGTCGCATCCAGCGCGCGCAGTGGTGTGATGTCATCGATGACCCAGATGCCGCGACCGTGCGTCGCCAGCACCAGCGATTTGTCGCGGTTCTGCAAGGCGATATCGCGCACCGCAACCGCAGGGAATTCGTTGGCCTTGAATTGTGCCCAGTTGCCGCCGCCATCGTTCGAGATCCACAAGCCGAATTCGGTGCCGGCATAGAGCAGGTTCGGCTTTTCGGAATCTTCGCGGATCACGTGCACGTAGCCGCGCAAGCTCTTGTCGTTGGCTGGCGACACCAGGGCGGTCCAGCTCTTGCCGTAGTCCGTGGTCTTGAAAATATACGGCGCCATGTCGCCGAAGGTATGTCGATCAATCGCGACATAGGCCGTGCCGGCGTCGAATGCGCTGGCCTGGACCCAGCTGACCCAGGAATCACGCGACACGCCCTTGATGTTGGCGGTAACGTTGTTCCAGTTTTTGCCGTCATCACGGGTGACCTGCACGTTGCCGTCGTCGGTGCCGACCCAGATCAGGCCGGCTTGCTTGGGTGATTCGCTGATCGAGTAGATCGTCGTGTACATCTCGGCCGCGGAATTGTCGACGGTGATGCCGCCCGATTCCTCCTGCCTCTGGCGCTCGGGATTGTTCGTGGTCAGGTCCGGCGAGATGCGGTCCCAACTCTGCCCCTGGTCGCGCGTGCGGAACAGGAACTGCGCACCAATATAGACCGCGCCCAATTGGTTCGGACTCAGGGCGATCGGCGTATTCCAGTTCCAGCGCAGCTTCTCCTTGTAGTTCGGCATCGGCTGGATGTTGCGCACTTCGTGCGTATGTCGATTGACCCGGCCGATGGTGCCGCCCTGCGCTTCGGCGTAGAGGTAGTTGGGATCGGACGGATCGGAGAACATCCAGAAGCCGTCGCCGCCGTACATGTTTTCCCACTGCGAGTTGGCGATGCCGCCCGGAAACGCGCTTTGGCCAACCCAGGAACTGTTGTCCTGCAGGCCACCGTAGACCTGGAACGGGTCCTGATCGTCGACACTCACATGGTAGAACTGCGAGACCGGCAGGTTGTTCTGTTTCCACCATTTGTTGGCGCCATCGAAGGACTGCCACAAGCCGCCATCGTCGCCGACGATCACGTGCTGGGTGTTGCCCGGGTTGATCCAGACATCATGGAAATCACCATGCGCGCCGCCGCCGACATTGGCGAAGCTCTTGCCGCCATCAAGGCTCTGGATCAACGCACCATCGGGCTTGAACACGCGATCGGGATTGTGCGGATCGACAATCAGGTTGGCGAAGTAGAACGGTCGCCAGACCATCATCTGGCTCTTGTCGCGCTGGTCCCAGGTCTTGCCGCCATCGTCGGAACGGAACAAGGCCGAGTCCGTGGATTCAACGAAACTGTAGACCACCTGCGGATTCGACGGCGCTACCGCGACGGCGATGCGGCCGAAGGGTTTGGTCGGGAACCCCTTGTTTGCCTCGGGAGTGATTTCAGTCCACGACGTGCCACCGTCGGCCGAGCGGAACAAGCCGCTGCCGGATTTCGCGGTAGCCGATTCGCCACCGGAACGGAACGTCCAACCCTTGCGCCGATAGTCCCAGAGGCTGGCAAACAACACGTCGTGGTTGCTTGGATCCATGCTCAACGAGGCGCAGCCAGTCGACAGGTTTGAGCCCTTCAGCACCAAAGTCCAGGTTTTGCCGCCATCGGTGGTCTTGTACAGGCCACGATCAGCCGAGTCGCTCCACATCTTGCCCGGCGCGCAGGCATAGACGGTGTCACTGGCGCGTGGGTCGACGACGATCTTGACGATACGCTCGGAGTTCGGAAGGCCGGTATGGCTCCAGGAATCGCCACCGTCGGTAGATTTGTAGATGCCGTCGCCAATCGACAGCGAGTTGCGGGTCCACGATTCGCCGCTGCCGACCCAGACCGTTTGCGCATTGTTCGGATCGATGGTCACGGCACCGATGGATTGCACGTCCTGCTTGTCGAATACCGGCTTGAACGTGGTGCCGCCATCGCTGGACTTCCACACGCCACCCGACGCCGCACCGACGTAGATCAAGGTCTTGCCATCCTTGCCGACACGCGCGTCCAGCGCGGCGATGCGCCCGCTCATCGTTGCCGAACCGATATTGCGGATGCCGAGTCCGGAGATCGCGCCCGAATCAAGCGACGCGGAGGTGGCTCCTGCGGCTACCGCCGCGCTGGTCATTGCAGCAAGGC
>JBATAQ010000096.1:0-21021 GCA_049661925.1 Dokdonella sp. | reverse complement strand
CACGACGGGGTGATGCGCGAAAGGTCCGCGCAACGCGGAGCTGCGGGCAGACGACCGACCCCAACATATTGATTCAACACGACGGGGTGATGCGCGAAAGGTCCCCAGATCGACGCGCGCGACTTGTCCAGGCGGCCAGCCTGCACGGCGCCACGCACCCCGACCTGCGAACCTTTCGGACATCATGCCGCCTGCGTGGACTTGTTCAGAGCATCCCCAGCCCTCAAGAGGCGGGCGGCGTATTCGAGTTTTGGCGCATGCGCCACCAGCGCACGCCGAATGCCAGCGACGTCCAACTCAGGAAAAACGCTACTGGCCAGGCCAGAACGTGCGGCCACAACCATCCGAGCACGGCGATCACTGCGAGAACTATTGCTGCTAGCAAAACGACGCCGTTTTCGGCCTGGCCCAGCTCGCGGCGACGGGTAAACGCCGCGCCAAAACTGTTGGCGATACGGACGGCGCTGGCGGCGACGCGGCCGGTGCTGCCGTTGCCGCGACGCGGCGTGCGCCTGCCGTTTTTACCACTGGCTGACGCCTGCTGCGATTTTTCTTCCGATCGCGCGGCGCGGTGACGCTGGGTGAGGACAATTTCTGTCGCATTGCCCAGATCCACTTCGTATTGCTGTTCCATCTTCGCCGCGAATGCGGCGTTCTCGATGGCGACATCGATTTCGCTGTTGCCAAGCCAACTGGCGATGTTCAAGTTGGTTGAGCCGACCCGCGCCCAGCGGCCATCGGCGACGGCGGTCTTGGCATGCATCATCGAGCCGTTCCACTCAAACACGCGTACGCCGGCTTCCAGCAGCGGCCGGTAGCCAGCGCGCGACATCGAACCGACCGCCGGAATATCGCTGGAGCCAGGCACCAGCAGGCGCACGTCCACGCCATCGCGCGCCGCTGCCCGCAACGCCTGCACATAGGCTGCCGTGCCGACGAAATAAGCGTCGCTTAACCACAGGCTGCGTTGCGCCAGTGCTGCCACCAGTTGATCGAGGCGATACAGGGCAACTTCGTTGGGTCGGCTGGCAACGACGCGCAGGTCGACATCGCCAACATCCGGCAGGCTATCGGCGCGAGACCGGATTGTCTCGTCGAGCGGATCGCCGAGATATCGCCAGTTGTCGTCGAACGCTTCGATCAGCGCCGCAATGGATGGGCCACGAATCGCCACGCCGGTATCGCGCCACGGCTCGATACCGCGCTCGGCGTCGCCGAGCCAGACCGAACTTAGACAAAGCCCGGAAATAAATCCGACATCGGCATCGACGATGAGCGACTTGCGATGGTTGCGATGGATTGCCTCGAACGGACGTGTGATTCGGAATGGTTGGAACGCGCGTACTTCGCCTCCGGCATCAAGCAGCGGTTGCCAGAACGATGCGCGCGACTGCCCGATGCAACCGATCCAGTCGCGCATCACCAGTACCCTGACGCCAGCGCTGGCGCGCTCGGCCAGCGCATTGAGGAATTCGCGGCCGGTATCGTCGGCGCGAATGATGTAGTTCTCGAACAGAATGCTGTGTTTGGCCGCGCGGATGGCTTCAAGCCAGGCGTCGTAGTTGGCGCGTGCGTCGATCAGCAAGTCCACCTGGTTGCCTGCAATCAGCGGCGCACCCGCAGTGCGGCTGAAGGCATGTTGGGCAACCTGGCGGGAATAGTCGACATCGCGCGGCGGATGGTGGCGTGTGGTGGCGGCTCGCATGGATTGAATGTTACACGTGGCTCCAATCGCAACTCCTGCGCGCCTTGCGCATGAGCGGGGCGCTGCGCAGACTGTGCGTCCTTTTCCGCTATCCATCTGGGTCACGACCCACGATCAGGAGCTCGTGCATGTCCAAACGTCTGGTAGTTCTGCTCTGCATCAGCATGCTTGCCTTGGCATCGTTGTTGTTTGGTGCCGAGCATCTCCAGTACGCCCT
This sequence comes from Dokdonella sp., assembly GCA_049661925.1. Taxonomy (GTDB): domain Bacteria; phylum Pseudomonadota; class Gammaproteobacteria; order Xanthomonadales; family Rhodanobacteraceae; genus Dokdonella. The sequence goes on along the minus strand of JBATAQ010000096.1, from coordinate 19,099 downwards.
GGCTGGCGGCTTGCCTCTGGGCAATCTCGTCGCTGCCATCGGTCTGGTTGCTGCTGCGTGGGCCGCGTTGGGGTTGCTTCCGCGTCGCGGGCCGGGGCGACTGATTGGCGTGTCGGCGCTACTGGTCGCGCTCGCCTGGTTGCCGGTTTCGATTGCACTTGCCGGCAATCTCGCGTTGGTGTTTTCCGGCTGGCGCGGTGACGCCTGGATGGCGCTGACTGCTGCCACGCTGGCGCTGGTTCTATGCGTCCTTGCGGCGTCGCTGCTGTGGGTAGGCTATGCGCGCTGGCGGCTGAGCAGAAACGCGCGCCAAGTCCGAATTCTGTAGCCATGATCGAACCGGAGCACGCGATGCAATCGATCGGATCGACAGCAATGTGGTGGGCGTTTGGTGCCGTGGTATTGATCGCGCTGATCGTCGACTTCATGGTGCTGCGCGCCAGTGGTGCCAAGAAGGTTTCATTTCGCGATGCGGTCTGGTGGAGCGTGGCCTGGATTGCCTTGGCGCTCGTTTTCAACGTGGCACTCTGGTGGTATCTGGATGGCCGCGATGGCCGCGAAGTTGCCAATCAGGTCGGCCTGCAATTCCTGACCGGCTACGTGATCGAAAAATCCCTGTCGATCGACAACATCTTCGTGTTCCTGCTGCTGTTCAAATCGTTCGCGGTACCCGAGGAACAACAGCGCAAGGTGCTGATGATCGGCGTGCTTGGTGCCTTGCTGCTGCGCGCGATCATGATCTTCATTGGCGCGGCGTTGATCGCACGATTCCACTGGGTGCTCTACCTGTTCGGCGCCTTCCTGGTCTTCACCGGGGTACGCATGGCGATGGGCGCGGCCGACGCGCACGACATTGAGCAGCACCCGCTGCTGCGCTGGATGCGTCGTCATCTTCGAGTGACGCCGGGCTATCGCGGGGGCGCGTTGAGCGTCGACATCGATGGGCAGCGCTGGTTTACGCCGCTGTTCCTGGTCGTCGCGCTGATCGGTTTCATTGACATCGTGTTCGCGGTTGACTCGATTCCGGCGATTTTTGCAATCACCGAAGATCCGTTCATCGTGTTGACCTCAAACGTGTTTGCCGTGCTCGGACTGCGCGCTTTGTTCTTCATGCTGGCCGGCATGGCTGACCGTTTCCACCTGCTCAACTACGGCTTGGCCGCCGTACTGGTATTCATCGGCTCCAAGATGCTGGTGGTGGAATTGTGGAAGATTCCGATCAGCGTGTCCCTGGCCGTTGTCGCCCTGCTGATCGGCGGTTCGATGCTGGCGAGTGCGCTGTTCCCGGTGAAGTCCGCGCAGCAGGACTGAGCTCGAAAGCCGATGACGCAAGCAGTTCGATCCGATCCCGATACCGTGCGCCTCGACATCTGGTTGTGGGCTGCGCGTTTTTTCAAGACGCGCAGCCTTGCCAAGCAGGCCATCGAGGGCGGCAAGGTCGACGTCAACGGCAGCCGCGCCAAGCCGTCGCGAACCTTGCATGTGATGGACGAACTGACCGTGCAGCGCGGCTTGGATCGCTACGAACTTATCGTGGTCGCGCTCAGCAACCAGCGTGGCCCGGCATCGGTGGCGCAGTTGCTGTATTCGGAAACCGAGGCTGGCCGCATTGATCGCGAACGCCTGGCGGAACAGCGCCGCATCGGCAACGTCGGCTTCCCGAGCCCGCAGGGACGACCCGCGAAACATGCGCGCCGTCAGCTGAGGGAATTGAAAGAGGGGCAGGGCGACTGACGCGCTATGCAGCCAACCATTTTGCCAATGCCGATGAGGAAAGATCATGAACTTGTTGCGAATTCTCGCGCTTGCCACGCTCGCTGTTGTCGCCATGTCCACTTAGGCAGCTGAAATGAAATCAGAATCGAAGCCGGTCCTGGTCATCCACGGCGGTGCCGGCGTGATCCGCCGCAACATGACACCTGAAATCGAAGTGGAAGTCCGCGCTGCGCTGAAACAGGCCGTTGAACGCGGCTACGCGGAACTCAAAATCGGCAAGCCGGCGCTGGATGCAGTCACTGCAGCAATCCAGCAGCTTGAAGACAATCCCAACTTCAACGCCGGCAAGGGTGCCGTGTTCAATCACGACGGCGTCAACGAACTCGACGCCTCGATCATGGATGGTTCGACCTTGCGTGCCGGAGCCATCGCTGGCGTGCATACCATCCGCAACCCGATCGCTCTGGCCCGCGCCGTGATGGAGAAATCCGACCACGTAATGCTGACGGGCGCGGGCGCCGAAGCGTTCGCGAAAATGGTCGGCATCGCTACCGAGTCAGCAGCATACTTTCGCACCGACCGACGCTGGGACGAATTGCATAAGGCGCTCGAACAGGAGAAGGCAGGCATCACGGACACCCATCCCGATTCGGTAAAGCACTTCGGGACGGTCGGCGCCGTCGCACTCGACAGCAAGGGCAATATCGCTGCCGGCACCTCAACCGGCGGCATGACCGACAAGCGCTACGGTCGCGTCGGCGACTCGCCGCTGATCGGCGCCGGCACCTACGCGAATGCGCATTGCGGCGTGTCCGCAACCGGCTGGGGCGAGTTCTACATCCGCACCGTCGCCGCGCATTCGATCTGCTCGCGCGTCGACTGGTTGAAGGAACCGGTTTCAAAAGCAGCCGAGACCGTCATCAACCAGGACATCACCAAGCTCGGTGGTAACGGCGGCGCGATCGCGCTGGACGCGCAAGGCAACATCGCAATGCCGTTCAATACCGATGGCATGTTTCGGGCATGGATCGGAACCGATGGCGTTACCCATGTTGCTATTTACGCTGACGAGAAAAAGTAACTCCGACGCGAGTCAGCGAACAGCAAGTTCGATGCCTTCGATAGCGACATCGATCATCAGGTCGATCTCGTCTTCGCTGATGCAATACGGCGGCATGAAGTAGACGATATTGCCGAGCGGGCGTAGCACCACGCCGCGTTCGAGACCGTGTCGGTAAACGCGCAGGCCACGGCGTTCGGTTGTATCGAACGGGCGTCGAGTTGCCTTGTCAGCCACCAGTTCCAGCGCAGCAATCATGCCGGTCTGGCGAACATCTGCAACGTAGGGATGTTCGCGTAGCGGTTGCAGTCGCAACGTCATTCGCGCCGCAAGCGCGCGATTGTCTTCCAGCACGGGCTCGTCACGAAAAATGCGCAGGGTTTCCAGCGCAGCGCGGCAGGCGAGCGGATTGCCGGTGTAGCTATGCGAATGCAGAAATGCCTTGCCGCTGGCGTATTCGGCGTAGAACGCCTGGTAGATTTTCTCGGTTGTCAACACCGCCGCCAATGGCAGAGTGCCGCCGGTCAGGCCTTTTGACAAGCACATCAGATCCGGTGCGATACCGGCCTGCTCGCAGGCGAAAAGCGTGCCAGTGCGACCGAATCCGACTGCGATTTCGTCGGCAATCAGATGGACGTCGAACTCGTCGCAAAGCGCGCGTAGTCCAATCAGATACGAGGGATGATGCATGCGCATGCCAGCGGCACACTGCACCAGCGGCTCGATGATGACGGCGCAGACGTTGGCGGCGTCACGTCCAAGGATTTCTCGCAATCGCAACAGACAATTCTGCGCGTGCTGCTCGGGTGAAACACCCGGAGCGGCTTCGTATGCATCTGGCGATGGGGTGAGGATTGGTTCCAGTAAAAGTGGCGCGTAGGTCCTGCGATAGAGCGCGACATCACTCACCGACAATGCGCCCAGCGTTTCGCCGTGATAACTGCCGGTCAGCGCGATAAAGCGCGTGCGCTCGCCGCGACCAAGGTTCAGCCAGTAGTGAAACGACAACTTCAGCGCGACCTCGACCGCGCTGGAACCGTTGTCGGCATAGAACACCCGCTCCAATCCCGGTGGCGTCACTCGCACCAGTTCTTCAGCGAGTTCGATCGCTGGCTCGTGAGTGAAGCCCGCCAGCATTACATGGTCGAGCTTGTCGAGCTGGTCCTTTAGCCCCGCGACAATGCGCGGATGGCGATGGCCGAGCACATTGGTCCACCACGACGACACCGAATCCAGGTAGCGCCGCCCGTCATGCCCATGCAGCCACGCGCCACTGGCGCTGGCGATCGGCAACATCGGCAGGGTTTCGTGGTCGTGCATCTGCGTACATGGATGCCACACCACAGCGAGATCGCGCGCGGCCAGCGTGGCGGCAAGGCCGCGTTCCATCTTGACGTCAGCCATCTTCCGAAGCTTGATCACCTTCAACTTCAGTCGCCTAACCGAGCAGGGTGTTGTGATATCGGCGGAGGCGCTCAAAGTGTGCTTGAATTGCGCCAGCAATTTCCTTCGAGTTTTTAACTGCAAGGAAATGACCAATAATCTGCGAATAGTGTTCCGCCTGTCTTGGCAGTCGTAACGCCGGGTCCCGTTTTTCGGTAATCTCCTCGTCGGACATTACTTGAATTCTTTGAGATGGCTTGGGAAGCTCCAAAACATGATTTGATTGCTTAGGAACCTTTCCATTCATCAGCGCCGATTTTCCATCGAACTCATGAAAAAGGGCATCTTCCAGTTTGCCAATCGCGCTCCTATGGGTTACCGGATACGCCCAGACCCAGGCGATCTTCCAAACATCAATCTGACGATTCGCGATGATGTCCGATCTGGCGGATGTCAGGTGCCGATTTACTCTCGAACGAATTCCGTCGACGGACTGGCCGACGTATAACGGAACTTCATCCAGATCACACAAGACATAGCATCCAATATCGTTAGTGAGTTGGCGAACCGCTCTACGCCTAAAGGCCAAATCGATTGCCATGACTAGTTGAAATCACGCCGGTTAGCTGGCTGGGCCAACGGAAGCAATATTGGTTCAAGGATTGTCGCCGCCAAATGCCTAACTGCGGGAACACACACGCCATCGCCAGCGACGTGGTATGCATCGTTGTACCTCAGCGGCAGCTTGTAGTCGTCTGGCAGGCCCATAAGCCGCGCAGCTTCTCGTGGAGAGAGGAGTCTTGATCGAACGCTTTTTCCATCAACAATGAGTATTGTTTGTCGACTAGAGCCGCCGCTAGGTGTTCGGAGGCACCCGGCGAGGTCATCAAAACGAACTTCCGCACGTTGGCGTTTGATTCCATCAACGCCGATTCTGGTCCGCTTATAGACGCCGCCAACTATTTTCTTTCCCTTGAGCGCAGCCGCACTAACTTTTTGGCGATTTACCTCGGACATCATGTCTAGCAATTTTTTGGTTTGTTGTTCAGAGTTCCAGTCAACACCACTTGGATTTTCTTCTATAAAATCCGAAAAATTTGCGGAGCGTATCTCCGGTTCGCGTGGATTCCACCAACGCCAGTTTTTCTTTACATCAGCGGGCAATCCGGCGTAGGCGTCCGTCATTGCTTTTGGATGCCAGGCGACCGACGGTTTATCGGAAAAGAGTTCAGAGGGAATCGTGAGATCCGGATGCACTGCTATGAAAAAAACGCGTTGACGACTCTGCGGTACGAATCGAGCTGCATCGACCAGCATTGCACCGTGTATATATCCAGCCTGCGACAAAGTTGAGCAAATCATTGAGAAATCGCTTCCACCATTTGAAGTCAGGGCTCCGTAAACATTTTCCAATACGATAAGTTTCGGCGAACGATTCTGCTCTTTGAGCTTAGTTATCAGGGACCAAAATGGCCAAAATGTTCCCGATCGTGTTGCGACCTTTGACCCGGATGTCCCAAGTCCACGACGACTTCCGGCAAGTGACAAGTCTTGGCATGGAAAGGAGGCCCACGCCAAGTCGGCGCGACCAGGTAGGTCGGCCGTAGAGAGCTTTGCAACGTCTTCGCAAACGATGTGATCACGGCCCCAATTCGCGGCATACGTTTCGACCTTCATCTGGTCGAAGTCATTTGCGAACGTACACTTCCATCCGTCGCCTAAGCCTGCGCGCGCCATGCCTCCGCCTGCAAAAAATTCGTAGAAATTAGCCATGAGGCGCTTCTCGTTCAACTAGCAGCTTCGCTCGAAAAAATGGTCCGTGAACTCGCGCATGGTCTTCGACTACTGGTCGATCCATATTGTGGGTAGACGTTGGCCCGTCGTGGGGCGATGCGTGCGCGATTCCTACATGGTGGGGTGTCTGTGACCAACGGCCAAGCGATTCCACCTCCTAGCGTGATTGTTGCTCAATTCTAGTTCGTCAGCCACCGGCCCTTTCCGCCTCTAGGCTTTTGCCACCTACATTCAGGGGCGGCGTCATGGCTGCGCTATGATCGTCTCCCGTTCTGCCGCAGCACAAGCGCCATCATGTCCCAGCGATCATTCCGAGGTTTATTTCAGCGCCGTCCGCGCGGCTTCACTCTGCTCGAAATCATCGTGGTGGTGGTGATCATCGGCATTCTTGCCGCCGTGGTGGTGCCGCAATTCATGGAGCGGCCGGGCGAGGCGCGCGTCGTCCGCGCCAAGCAGGACATCTCGGGCGTGACGACCGCGCTGAAGCTGTATCGACTGGACAACTTCACCTATCCGAACAGCTCGCAGGGGCTCGATGCGCTGGTGAGCAAGCCGTCGGGCCAGCCGGAAGCACCAAATTGGAAAGGCCCATATCTGGATCGAATTCCGAAAGATCCGTGGAATCGTGCCTACGTCTACCAGCAGCCCGGCCAGCATGGTGCTTTCGACGTGTCCAGCCTCGGTGCCGATGGCAAGGCCGGCGGCGAGGGCGAAGCGGCTGACGTTGGCAACTGGGAAAACTGAGCGGCACCGCGATGGATAGTCGCCATCCGTTTGCGGCCCTGTGCAACGCGCCGCGACGCGGCTTCACCCTGCTTGAAATCCTTGTCGTCGTGGTCATCATCGGCGTGCTCGCCGGTGCCGTTGTGCTGGCCGTGGACAGTGGCAGTGCGCGTCAGCTGGAACGCGAATCGAATCGGTTCTCCGCGCTGCTGCAACAGGCTTGCGAGCAAGCCGAACTGGGTGGTCGCGACATCGGTGTATTGATGCTCGATGACGGCTATGGATTCGCCAGCCAGGTCGATGGCTACTGGAAACCACAACCGGCCGATGGCGTGCTGCGTCAGCGCCACTGGATCGACGGCCTGAATAGCGAGATGACCCGCGATGGTCGCCGCATCGCCTTCAACGAAGCTGAAGGTCGCGAGGTGCTGCCGCAGATGATCTGTTACTCGTCCGGCGAACTGACGCCGTTCGTGCTCAGCCTGAAACTCGGCGAGGACGAAGTGCGCATCGAAGGCAAGGGCGACGGCACGCTGGCGCAGGCGATTGTCGAGTCGAGTCGATGATTCGCGCGTTTCCACGTTTCAGGCGCAGTGGTTTCACCTTGATCGAGGTGATGATCGCCCTGGTCGTTGTCGCCCTGGCAATGCTGGCCTTGACGCGCCTTGCCGCCGTCGAAATCCAGACCACCGACGGCCTGCGCGAACGAACGCTCGCCGGCTGGATCGCGGCGAACGCGATTACCGAAACCAAACTGGCCAGCCCGTATCCGCCGACCGGTGTGCGCGATGCACGTGGCAGATTCGGCAATCGCGACTGGCGCTGGCGAATTGACGTACAGGCCACGCCGGACGAGCGTGTACGCCGCATCGATGTCAGTGTTTTCCTCGGTGAAGCAAAGGAGCCATCGGCATCGTTGAGCGGTTTTGCCGGCGCGGATTTGATCCAGTGACGACGAGGCGGTGCCATGGTTTCACTCTGGTTGAACTGCTGGTCGCGGTCGCGATTTTCGCCGCCGTCGCGGCGATTGCCTATGGCGGGCTGTCCCAACTCGCGCAGACGCGCGGCGCACTCGCGCAGGAGCAGGATCGCTTCGCTGCGCTCAATCGCGCCATGAACAATGTCGTTCGCGACTTACGCCAGGCCGTCGCGCGGCCAGTGCGCGGCAACTATGGCGAAACCATTCCTGCGCTGCGTGGCAGCAGCGATTCGCTGGAACTGAGCCGCCTGGGATTCGCCAATCCGCTGGCGGAGCCACGCAGCCATATCGAACGCGTGGTTTACGCGCTGACCGATAACAAATTGCGTCGCGGGCGCTACTCCGTACTGGATCGTGCACCGGGCAGCGTGCCCGACAATCGTGACCTGCTCGACCGCGTCCGTCGCCTGCGCTGGCGTTACCTGGATCGGCAAGGCAACTGGAGTGATCTCTGGCCCAGCTCGACCGTCGCGCCGACGCAGATTGGTATCGCACCGCTGCCACGTGAGATTGAGCTGCCGCGTGCGGTCGAGATGACCATCGAGCTTGAGGATTACGGCGAACTGCGCCGTGTCGTCGCCTTGCCTTCAACGTTCCCTATCAACGCACCGCGTGCCAGTTTCGCGCCGCCGCCCGAACCGAGCTTGCCCGGCCCGGCGCTCGACGCGAACGGCAATCCGGTCGGAGGCATGCCATGAAGCGCCAGCGTGGCGTCGCGCTGATCATCGCCTTGCTCGCAGTTGCGCTGGCACTGGTGTTGATTGCCGGCCTGCTTGATCGCGGCGAACTCACGCTCGCACGTACGCGCAACACGCTGCGCGGCGAGCAGGCGCAGGCCTACGCGGAAGGGCTGGAAGCCTTTGCCGCGCGTGTATTGGTGAAGTCGCAGGAAGAAGGTCCCGGCATCGATGCGGCTGACAGTCTGTGGGCTTTGCCGCTGCCGCCGCAAGCGGTTCCCGGCGGTTTGCTGACCGCGCAGATGCGCGATCTCAACGGCTGTTTCAACCTCAACAATCTCGCTCCCGGAAGTGGGTCGCGACAGGCATGGCTGGAAATTTTCCAGCGGCTGTTGATTGGCCTGCAACTGAATGTCGATATCGCCGATGCAGCGGCCGACTGGACCGATCCATCGCCCGACGGCAGCGGCGATGCCTGGTATCTCGGCCAACCCGTTCCGTACCGACGCGCGGCGCGCGCGTTCAATCACGTTTCCGAATTGCGCCTGTTACGCAACGTCGACAGCCGCACCTACGCGGCGCTCGCGCCATACGTGTGCGCACTACCGCGCGATTCCCGGCTCAATATCAACACGGCCAGCGTGCCGGTATTGAAGAGCCTGTCGGACCAGATCACCAGCGCCGTCGCCGAACGCATCTGGCAGGGCGGCAAGGCGCACTATCCCGACGTGAACGAATTCATTGGTCTGCTGCAAACGGCGGGCGTCGCCGATGTCGGGCGGTTGACCGGCCTGGTCAGCACGTCGAGCAGTTATTTCGAGGCGCGCGGCGATATTGAACTTGATGACATTCCCTTCAGCTTCGTCAGCTTGATCGAGCGCAGCCAGGGCACGGGTGTGCGAGTGCTGGCACGCAGCCGTGGCAGCGACGAGAGCCGACTTTCCGCCGCGGCCGCCCGCTCGCCGCCATCGCGATGAACATCGGCCTGCATCGCTGCACTATCATTCGCCGATGACCGATTCCCTGTTGATTCGACTGCATGCCGACGGCCATATGGCTTGGCGCCGTGGCGATGAGTCGTTGCCCAGCCGTAGCGGCGTGCCGTTGGCGAGTGACTTGGAGGATGCCAGCGAGGTCATCGTGCTGGCGCCCGGTGAAGACGTGTTGCTGACGGATGTCGCCGTCGCCGCGAAGCAGCGCAGCCAGTTGCTGAGGGCAGTTCCGTTCGCGACCGAGGACCAGTTGCTCGGCAGCGTCGAGGACCAGCATTTCGCGATCACCGATGCATTGCCCGCTGTGGCGGGCGAACCTCCTCGCTACGGTGTCGCCGTCGTGTCGCGCGCGCGGCTGCGTGGTTGGCTGGACAAGCTTGGCGAAGCCGGCATTCGCGCCGATGTGCTGATTCCCGATACGCTCGCGGTCGCTGCGGGCAGTGCTGTCATTGAGGAAGATCGCGCCGTGGTTCGGCTCGGACCGACATCGGCATTGGTTTGCGCGCCGAGCGAAGTTGAGGCCTGGTTGCAAACGGTCGGCATCGACGCCGCGCCAACTGCGCAGCCAACCAGCGACGCGCTTGCCGCGTTTGCGCGCAATCTGCCGGCAACACCGGCACTGAATTTATTGGTAGGCGAATTCGCCCCGGCACATCGCCAGGAAGTCGCGGTCGGACGGCTGCGCAAGCTGGCGATCCTTGCCGCAGCGGTGGTTGTGCTCGCCTTGGTGACCCGCGTCGCTGAGGTGATGTCGTTGCGCGCGGATGCACGCCAGCTCGACGCCGCGACGGTGGCGGAGTTGCAAGTACTGTTGCCCGATCGCAGCGCTGACCAACTGCGTCAGTCCGACGTGGCGACGCTGCTCGCCGACCGCATGCCCGGCGGTGCTGCCGGCGTGGATAGTGGCGTGCTGGATTTGCTGGCCCGCCTCGCGCCAGTGCTCGGTACCGGCACGCGCATCCAGTTGCGCGGCCTGGAATACCGCAGTGGCACGCTGGAACTGGCCTTGCGCGCACCCGATATCCCGGCGCTGGAAAGCCTGCGCGAACGGCTCGCCGCGCAAGCCGGCTTGAGCGTGGAATTCACGGGCAGCAATCCTGGCGAAAACGGTGTCGATGGGCGCCTGCGTATTCGGGGCGGTGCGTTGTGATCCGGCTTTGGTGGGATGGTCTGCAAACGCGTGAACGGCTGATCTTTGGCGGCGGCCTTGCACTCGCCGTCGTCATGCTGGTGTGGGGAGTGGTCTGGCAACCCCTCGGTCACGAACGCGCGCGTCTCGGCGACGAAGTGGAAGTGCAGCGCCGCGAACTGGCGCTGGTCCGTGCGGTTGCGGCGATTCCTTCGACAGCGGCGAATTCGCCCTCGGTCAAGCTGGATCGACAAGGAAAATCGCTGCTCGCACTGGTCGATGCCAGCGCCCGCGATGCAAACCTGGAATCGCAACTCAAGCGCGTCGAGCCAATCGGCAACCGTAGCGTGCGCGCCAGTTTCGAGTTCGCATCCTTCGACACCATCGTTGGCTGGCTGGAATCGCTGGCGAAGAGCTACGGCGTCCACGTCACCGATCTTTCCGTCGACCGCGTCGAGGGCAACGGACTTGTTAGCGCTCGGATAACGCTTGAAGATGCACCCTGACCGAAGTTCGCGTCGCTTTTCTCTCGATAAAAATCCAAGGTATCCATGAGACTACTCAAGTCCCTGTTCTGGTTGATCGTGCTCGGCGGCCTCGCCTTGCTGGTTTTCGCATGGGTGATGCCGGCCGACCTGGCGGTGCGCTGGTTTGGCGCACGCCTCGCGCCGGCAGTGATGACCGGCGTGCGCGGAACCATCTGGGATGGCCATGCCGACGGCGTCAGCGTGTTTGGCCGCGATCTTGGCGAAGTCAACTGGCGCATCGAAAAGGGCCCATTGTTGCGCGGGCGCATGGTTGCTGACCTGCACATCCGCGGCAACGATATCGAAGCGACCGGCCTCGCCACGCGCGTCGCTCCCGGCAACTACGAAATCCGTGATCTGCGATTCCGCCTGCCGGCCAGCTTGGCCCAACCGGCGTTCGACGTGCCGGCTTTGCAACTGCTCGGCACGATCAGCGGCGTCGTCAGTCAGGCGCAGTGGAACAACGGCAGGATGCTTGGCGCGGTCGGCAACGCGCGCTGGAGCGACGTTGGCGTGACCGGTTCAGTGGAAGGTCGCTTCGCCGACGTGCTGTCCGAGTTTTCGTCGAAGCCGGATGGCAGCATCGGCGGCATCGTTCACGACAGCGGGCAGGGCAATCTTGAAGTGAACGGCGTGTTCGACATCAAGGACAACCAGTTCACGGCCGAGGCCAAACTGTTGGCGCGCAACAACGATCCGGCCGTGCAGGAAATGCTGCGCTATGTCGGCCAGCCACAACCGGATGGTTCGTCGCACTACCTGTTGAGCGGTCAGTTGTTGAAGCTGTTTTAGGCATGCGTTACGGTTCCCGAGGCTCGCAAGGAGTCGATCTCGGACAAGCGCTGGCGGTTGCCCAGCGTGCTGCTGATGCGGCAGCGGCAATCGTGAAACCGCGCTATGCCGCGCAGGATTTTTCGATCACCACCAAGGATGATCTGACCCCGGTTACCGAAGCTGATCGCGATGCCGAGGATGCCATCCGCAGCGTGCTGCTCGATGCGTATCCCGCCCACGCTGTGTTCGGTGAAGAAGCGGGGCAGAGTGGTGACAGCGAATTCCTGTGGCTGGTCGATCCCATTGATGGCACCAAATCGTTCGTGCGCGGCTATCCATTCTTCTCGACGCAGATTGCGTTGATGATCGACGGCGAGATTGTCGTCGGCGTTTCCGATGCCTGCGCGTACGGAGAACGTGCCTGGGCCGTGCGTGGTGGCGGGGCTTTCCTAAACGGCAAACCGATTCGCGTGTCGAATGCCGAAGTTTTCGATCATCGCGTTGCGATATCGACCGGCAACATCAAGTCGTTGGCTGCCGGCTCTTCTCGCTGGCAGGCGCTGTCGGAACTGATCCAGCGTGTCGGCCGTATTCGCGGCTATGGCGATTTCGTTCACTACCACTTGCTGGCGCGGGGCGCGATTGATCTGGTCATTGAGTCCGATCTCAACATTCTCGATGTCGCGGCGCTGTCGTTGATTGTTGAAGAGGCGGGTGGCGTGTTTACGCAGTTGGATGGCTCGGCTGTCGGTCTTGAGATGCGCAGTGTTCTGGCGGGACCGGCTGGGTTGCATGCGCGGGCGTTGGCGTTGTTTTCGCAGCAAGCCGGATAACGTTTCATTCCGTGGGAGGGTTTGGTGGAATCTCCGGCGGAGGTTCCACCCTACAGTTGCAACGCATGCTTTTCGGGTCGTTCGTTTTGCAGCGGCTACAATGGGACGATGCGAAATCCTCCCATCATCCATGCCCGTCGACGTATCGAGGGCAGTAATTTCCTGCGTGCCGAGCAACTCGACCTTGAATTCTCCAACGGCGAGAAACGTACTTTCGAGCGGCTCGCCTCTTTTCATTCCGGCGCGGTGATGATCGTGCCGATGCGCGATGCGGAGACTGTTTTGCTGGTCCGCGAATACGCGACTGGCATGGAACGTTACGAGCTCGGCCTGTGCCAGGGGAAACTGGATGCTGGCGAAACGCCCGAACAAGGCGCCAATCGGGAAATGAAGGAAGAGATCGGCTTCGGTGCGCGCAACATCATCGTGCTTGGCGCACTCAGCACCTCGCCTCAATACATGACGGCAATGGCCCACGTGGTTGTCGCGACCGATCTCTATCCGGAGCGTCTGGAAGGTGACGAGCCGGAGCCGCTTGAGGTCGTGCCGTTCCCGATGGCCGATCTGCACGAATTGCTTGCGCATCCCGAAGTCAGCAGTGCGCGTTCCATCGCTGCGCTGTTCATGGCCCGCGAATTTCTCGCCGGCCGTTTCAAGCCTGCGCGATGAATCTCGAACAACTGACCCACGCGGCAGCGAAGATCGCCGTCGAAGCGGCGACTGCAATCCTGGCTGTCTACCAAACCGATTTCGATGTCGAAAAGAAGGACGATCGCTCGCCGCTCACCGAGGCCGATCTAGCCTCGCATCACATCATCGTCGACGGTCTGCGCGCACTCACGCCGCAGCTGCCGATCCTCTCTGAAGAATCGGCTGCACTGGCTTGGGAGCAGCGTCGCCAGTGGACGCGCTACTGGCTGGTCGATCCGCTGGACGGTACCCGCGAGTTCGTCAAGCGCAACGGTGAGTTCACCGTCAACATTGCGCTCATCGACAACCAACGACCAGTCGTCGGTGTGGTGCAAACACCAGTCACCGGCGAGCTGGCGATTGCATGGGACGGTGGCGGTTGCTGGCTGTCGCGTGATGGCGCGCCGTCGATGCAAGTCACGACGCGTCCGCGCCCGGTGCCGCTGGTGGTCGCGGGTAGTCGTTCGCATGGCGATGCACGACTGGCCGGCATGATCGCGCAGCTTGGCAGTCACGACACACTGGCGATGGGTTCATCGCTGAAGTTCGTGCGCATCGCTGCGGGCGATGCCGACCTCTACGTTCGCCTCGGCCTTACTTCGGAATGGGACACTGCCGCCGGCCAATGTCTGGTCGAACAAGCGGGCGGCGTCGTCAGCCGGCTCGACGGCGAACCGCTGCGCTACAACGGCAAGGATTCGCTGCTCAATCCCGAATTCATCGTCGCCGGTGATGGCCATCACGATTGGGCCAGCCTGCTCGGCACGCGAGCGCCATGAAGATCGACGCGCTGCTCGCCATCATGGCGAAGCTGCGCGATCCCGAAGGTGGCTGTCCGTGGGATATGAAACAGGATTTCGCCAGCATTGCTCCGTACACCATCGAGGAAGCCTACGAAGTCGCCGATGCGATTGATCGACGCAACTTTGTTGACCTGCGCGACGAGTTGGGCGACCTGCTATTGCAGGTCGTGTTCCATTCGCAACTGGCGAGCGAGGCTGGCCACTTCACGTTCGATGATGTCGTCGCGTCGATCTGCACGAAAATGACCAATCGCCACCCGCACGTGTTCGGCGACGGCTCACCGGATGCGGCCGATAGCAAGGGCTGGGAAGCCGCCAAACGCCGCGAGCGTGAAGCGCGTGGCGACACCGACGCAAGCACGCTGGCCGGCATTTCGCGCGGTCTGCCGGAATGGCAACGAGCGACCAAGCTACAGAAGCGCGCTGCCACGGTCGGCTTCGAATGGACGCAAGCCGCGTCGATGCTGGCCAAGCTGCGTGAGGAAGTCGATGAAGTCGCCGCCGAGTTCGCGGTCGACCAGCCGGACCGCGATCGCCTCACCGACGAAATCGGCGATGTGCTGTTCGTCGCAACCAATCTTGCCCGGCATGCCAAGGTCGACGTCTCCAATGCACTGCGCCACGCCAACGCGAAATTCGAACGACGGTTTCGCTTGATGGAACAATTGGCAATTGACGATGGCAGCACGCTCGCTGACTTGTCGCTACCCGCGCAGGAAGCGCTGTGGACGCGCGCAAAACGTGAATCCGAACGCGACGTCTAAACCTTCGCGGTCCGCAATGCATCTCAGCGCCACTTCACGAGGAGACCACCCATGCGAACACTGATTGCCACAATTCTGCTGCTCGCCAGCAGCACTGTCTTCGCCGACAACTGCCGCTTCACTGAACCACGCAACCTTGATATCGATGCCAGCGGCTTGCGCCTGTTGGCGATGGAATTCGGTTCCGATGACATGAACCTCGAAGGCGTCGCCGGACTTGAGCGTATCGAAATCCGTGGCCGTGCCTGCGGTTCAAGCCAGGAAGCGCTCGATAGTCTCAGCCTGCAACAGGCAAGCGACGGCGACGGCGTTTTCGTCAAGGTCGACAAGGGTGACCGCAAGCTCAACTGGAATGGCTGGTTTGGTTCGAACTACGCTTACATCGACCTCGAAGTGCGCGTTCCAAAACGTATGCAGGTGTCGGTGAAGCGAGGATCGGGCGACGTGACCATCGAAAACGTCGCCGGCATCGATTCCACAGGCGGCTCGGGTGACCTGAAAGCCAATGACATCAGCGGACCGGTCGTCATCAAGACCGGCTCCGGCGATGCGCGGCTGCGCGATGTCGGCCCGATCAATGTCCGTGCCCTCGGTTCCGGCGACATCGAAGCGGATGGCGTTCGCGGCGACGTGCAGGTCGGCAGCGGCGGTTCGGGCGACCTCGATTTCAGCGATGTGACCGGCAACGTCAACGTCGACCACGTCGGCTCCGGTGATGTCACGGCACGCGATGTCAGCGGCAACCTGCACGTCGGTTCCATCGGTTCCGGCGACGTGCGCGCCAACGATATTGGCGGCGATCTGACCGTCGAATCGCAAGGTAGCGGCGACACCAGCCACAGTGGCGTGAAGGGTCGCGTCGACATCCCCAAGCACGACGCCTGACTCGCGCTTTTCCCTCCGCTGCCGAGAGACGGCTGTTTTCTTCCCTCTCCCACCGGCAAGGCGGTTTTCTCCCTTCCCCCCCCGGGAGAACGGTTGGGGATGAGGGTCCGGCTCTTGTGCCAAGCCTTTTTATTGCGAAGATTTCATCTCTGCTTCGATTCCATTTGGGCACGCCTCCACGCTGCAAAGGGTGTCGAAGCCCGGGTCGGTGCGCAAGGGTCCAATCGCGAGGCAAGTATTTTTGGAACGGCGGCGGTAGGCTCTTGTGTGTGAAGCGAGCGGCGTCCAGCGCTGTCTTAGCGAGCGTCGTGTTGTACGACGTCTAGTAGCCGCTCGACAGATGGCTCGTTGCATGACGCTCGGTGAGATGTGGAAATTCGGCAATGACTAACAAGGCAAAAGGCGACCTCGCCGACCTCGACCTGTCGACGGCGCAGATGCGGGCGATGGGTGAGGCAGTGCTGACGCGCGTGGTCGCGCATCTTGCGGCGTTGCATGACACGCCCAGTTGCGGTGACTTCACTGACATTGAGGATGTGTGTCGCTCGATGCGGCGTACGCATCCATTGATTGGCGACCAGCGTCACCTGCACACGGTCCGCCGCGCGGAACAGGATGTCCTTGATCACGATGGGGCAAGCGTCGGCGTCAACCCAGATAATCATGCGGGGCAAGGGTCGGGGAAAGGTGCGCAGGTTAACGCGGGATCAGACAAGCAGGTACGCACCGTGACAACTCATGGCTTGTCGAAGGGCGCGTTGAAAACGTGCAATCAGGTCACTTCCGCGACGCGCATTTCACGCTACGCTTGCCCGACTAACTGGCGGCGCGCGGCGTTGCAGCGTCGACCAAAGACTCGTACAAAAGCAGTAGTGCCATGTCTAACCCGATCCCGAAAGCCGTTGTTCTGATGTTGCTGGCAAGCGGCGTGTCTGCCCAAACCGGCCAGGCCGGTCAGGCGGTGATGCCAACCGCTGATCCGGCCATGCTCGATGCATTGGCCAACATGCCCGACGCCCCGATGACGGTGGAGGCTTGCCGGTCGATGTGGTCGCTCACCCAGGACGATCTGACCACACATCGCCCCGGCGATGAAGCCATGAGTTGCGACGACACATTCGCGGAACTTCAAGACGCCAGGGTCGACATGCACAGTTCAGATGAGGAAATTGCGCGGCGACAAAAATCCCTGGATGACACGCAGATGCTCAACGAGCGACATGGGACCAAAGCCGCAGCCGCGCTGGCACCGAACGTGGCCAAGAATCAAGCTATCGCCGCAGTCGCCCCGTTTGTGCCGAACGCAGCAATAGCGCCGGTGATCGCGGCAGACCAGGCTGATATTCAGGCGAATGGCAAAGTTGCTGCGGATGCGTACGTCGCCGAAGCACGCCAGTTGATGGATCAGAATGCCGCCGCCGCCGCATCGACCATGAGCGATCCACGCACCAAGCGCCTGTCGCAACTCGCGGTGCAGAAGGACTGCCAAGCGCCTGCAAGGTGACGCAACAACTTGGGATTCGAGTGTCCGACGTGGCGGAGCGAGAACTCTCGCGATCCACTCCGCCCCGGCTTTTTCGCTGCACCGGAATTGATCGGTCGCGCCACCATCGCTGAACGCTCCGCCGCCCGAAAAAAGCACTACACCAGCCGCCTCCTGAGCTGTCACTTCAGTCGAGGTCGGCGACGCCGAAATGCGCCCCGGAACCGCAGAGGAAACATTGCATTCTGCAGCAGACGGGAGTAAACCCAATAGGGCGTCAGGGCTGACAGCGAGAAACCAGAACACTGTCCAAAGGCCTGTTAACCCTTGGGGAATGCGAAGGAACCACGAGATGACTCAGCCAAACCTGCTCTTTTCCCTGTTGGTTGCAGCGGTGGGGCTCGCAGTCAGCCCGGCTGTCACCGCACAGGACGTCGTTCCGGCATCGGTCAGCCCGCCTGGTCGGTTGCTAGCGTCCAATTGTTTCCAGTGCCACGGCACCGACGGCAAGGGTCCCGGCTTTGACAAGCTGGCTGGCAAGTCGGCGAGCAAGTTGTTCAAGGAGATGAAGGACTACCAGTCGGGTAAAGAAGGCGAAGGCATCATGGCGCGCCATGCCATGGGTTACAGCGACGCCCAATTGCGCGAACTCAGTCAATGGCTTTCGCAGCAGCAACGGTGAGGAGTTCGAGCCATGGATAGACGTACGTTTATACGCGGCACCGCCGGTCTGGCTGTGGTCGCTACCAGCGGTCTGGCGTTTCCGGCACCGCGCTCGCCGAAGGCCCGCGTGCTGGTTGTAGGCGGTGGGATGGCGGGGGCCAGTGTGGCGAAGTATCTGCGCCTGTGGGGCGATGCGGTCGAGGTCACCCTGATCGAACGCAATGCGACCTACACCTCCAGCATCATGAGTAGTCTGGTGCTCACCGGACAGCGATCCCTGTCCAGCCTGGCTTACCGATACGACACCTTGCAAAATCGCTACGGCGTGCACTTGATCGTTGATGATGTGGTCGAAATCGACCCCGTTGCCACGTCGGTCGAACTGGCGTCGGGCAAGCGCCTCACGGCGGATCGCATCATCCTGGCACCGGGTATCGATTTTGATCCCGTGGCCGGCCTGATCGACGTAAACCGGATGCCGCACGCCTGGCAAGCGGGGCCACAGACAAGCCTGCTCGCGAAACAACTGGCGGCATTGCCGGCCGGTGGCGTTGTCGCCATCACGGTTCCGAAAATGCCTTATCGCTGCCCGCCGGGTCCTTACGAACGCGCCTGCCTGATCGCAGACTGGTTAAAGGTGAACAAGCCGCGCGCCAAGCTGATCCTGCTCGATGCCAATCCGGATTTCGCCGTTGAGAAAGAGAACTTCGAGAGAGCCTTCAGCGAGCTTTATGGCGACATGATCGAGTATCGCAAAGGTGTTGATATCGCCTCCGTGGATACCCAAAAGCTGACGCTGGCAACCAGCAGCGGCCCCGTCCGCGCCGACGTCGTCAACTTGATCCCGCGTCAACGAGCAGGTGCTCTGATCGCCAATGCCGGATTGGCGACTGACTCGCAAGCGCGGTTTGCGTCGGTTGACGTGCTCAGCTACGCCAGTTCCGCCGCGCCGAAAGTACACGTGATCGGTGACTCTTGCGGAACCACGCAACCCATGGCCGGCCAGATGGCCAATCAGCAGGCCAAGGTCTGTGCCGATGCACTGACGCGCATCTTCGCGGGTCATGAGCCCGACCCTGCTCCCGTCACCAATTCGGCGTGCTACTCCACCATCAGCAGCAGCGCGGCGGGCTGGATGCAAGCAGTTTTCCAATATGACCCGGCGACCCGAACCATGAAGCCCGTGGCCAAATCCTCGGCAGCGTCGAATGGGTGGACGCGAAA
>JBATAQ010000095.1:0-2250 GCA_049661925.1 Dokdonella sp. | reverse complement strand
GGTTGTAGGCAATGCCACCACCGGAACCGCCGAGGGTGAAGCTGGGCCGGATGACGGTCGGATAACCGACTTCGGCTTGCGCCACCACCGCGTCTTCAAAGTTGCGCACGATGCGCGCCTTCGGGCAATCGAGTCCGATCTCGCCCATAGCGACGCGGAACAGTTCGCGATCTTCGGCCATGCGGATCGCATCGCGTTTCGCACCGATCAGTTCAACGCCGTACTTTTCGAGCACGCCATGATCGGCGAGGTCCAGCGCACAATTGAGCGCGGTCTGGCCGCCCATCGTCGGCAACAGAGCGTCAGGCTTTTCCTTGGCGATGATCTTCTCGACCGTCTGCCAGTTGATCGGCTCGATGTAGACGGCGTCGGCGCTGTCCGGATCGGTCATGATCGTGGCCGGGTTGGAGTTGACCAGGACGACGCGATAGCCCTCTTCCTTGAGCGCCTTGCAGGCCTGCGCACCGGAATAATCGAACTCACAAGCCTGGCCGATCACGATCGGGCCGGCGCCGATGATCAGGATGGTCTTGAGATCAGTACGTTTAGGCATGAGCAGTCAGTCCGCAAAGGGGAGCAAAGGGGCACAAAGTTCGCAAAGAAAATCAGATTGGTGTTTGGAAAATCAGATCGGTGCTTGGTGGTCGTGGCCGAGCGCGAGTCTTTTAATCACCAGCCTCGGACCACCAAAATTCAACAAAAGACCCACCGGTAAACGGGTCGCTTTCAGATAATTCAAAAGCTGCGCGTCATGCGCGCCAATAAGCGCGCAGCGCTTTGATCTCGACGACCAACCGCTCTCCGATGATGAAATCACAAACATAGTCGCCCACCGGTTCATCTCGATAAAACACGGGAACCGCATGCTGTCTCGTGAACTCGATGCCCGCGCCGCGTAGTTCGACGGCCAGATCTCCCTCATAGACCTTCTCGAGAAAGCCCGCGCCCAGTCTCCGGCTGACTTCAATGGCACAACCAACTACACCTTCGGAAAGTTCTTGCTTCAACTCAGCCTTCCTTTGCGTCCTTCGCGTTCTTTGCGGAATGCATTACTTCAATGAAGCGATCAAACAGACCAGCGACATCCGCCGGGCCGGGACTCGCTTCGGGATGGCCCTGGAATCCGAACGCCGGTGCGTCGTCGATCGCGATGCCTTGCAGGCTGCCATCGAACAATGATCGATGTGTCGCCTTCACATTCGCCGGCAAGCTGGATTCGTCGATGGCGAACCCGTGGTTCTGGCTGGAAATCATCACTCGTCCGCTGGCGATGTCGATCACCGGATGGTTGGCACCGTGATGACCGAATCTCATCTTGGTCGAAAGCGCGCCGGCAGCAAGGCCAAGAATCTGGTGGCCGAGGCAGATGCCAAATAGTGGGAGTTTCGCTTCCAGGAATTCTCGAGTTGCGCGGATCGCGTAGTCGCAGGCTGCCGGATCGCCAGGTCCGTTGGAAAGAATCACGCCGTCGGGGTTCATCGCCATCACCTCGGCCGCACTGGTTTGCGCAGGAACCAGCGTCACCCCGCAACCACGATCCACCAACATCCGCAGGATGTTGCGCTTGCTGCCGAAGTCGTAGGCGACCACGCGCAATCGCGCAGGCGTCGACGTGAATGCGTTGCTGTCGAGATCGAAACTGCCTTCGGTCCAGGTTTGCGTTTCGCGGATCGAGACGACTTTCGCCAGGTCCATGCCTTCCAGACTCGCGCAACCACGTGCCTGCGCAAGCGCCGCATCCACGTTCGCATCCGCGCCAGCCATGATGCAGCCGTTCTGCACACCCGATTCGCGCAGGATGCGAGTCAGTCGACGCGTATCGATGTCGGCAATCGCGACCACGTTGTTGCGTTTGAGATAACTGCCGAGATCTTCCTCGCTGCGCCAACTGCTGGCCAGCAACGGCAGGTCGCGAATCACCAGGCCGGCGGCGTGGACGCGATCGGATTCCGCGTCGGCCGCGTTGCAACCGGTGTTGCCAACATGCGGATGTGTGAGGGTGACGATCTGTCGCGCGTAGGACGGATCGGTGAGGATTTCCTGGTAGCCAGTCATCGAGGTGTTGAAGACGACTTCAGCGGCGCTGCTGCCATCGGCACCAATGGCGCAGCCATGGAAAATATTGCCGTCAGCGAGGGCAAGAATGGCAGGTCGAATCATGCGGGCACCGTACTCGTATCGAGGGAATCGCTACGCTCCGGACCACGACGCGCGCTGTCGATCCGGACCGAGTAATGCAGGTCCGGGGGC
>JBATAQ010000094.1:0-6031 GCA_049661925.1 Dokdonella sp. | reverse complement strand
ACTTCCTGCTTGCGCTCGCGGCGCAGCATTTCGCCAGCCAGCCCGAGGTAGGCAATTGCGCCACGCGACTCACGATCGTAAAGATTGATCGGCTTGCCGTGGCTGGGCGCTTCGGCCAGACGCACGTTGCGCGGGATCACCGAGCGCAACACCTTGTCGCCGAAGTGTTGGGTCAGCTGCGTCGAGACTTCGTTGCCAAGGTTGTTGCGTACGTCGAACATGGTCCGCAGCAAGCCTTCGATTTCCAGGCCGGGATTCAACCGTCGGCGTACCGCTTCAACGGTTTCGAGCAGGCTCGACAATCCTTCCAGCGCGAAGTACTCGCACTGCATCGGAATCAGCACGCCATGCGCCGCCGTCAGCGCGTTCAAGGTCAGCAGGTTCAGGCTGGGCGGACAGTCAATCAGGATGGTGCGGTAGGTGTCGCCTAGCGTTGCAATGGCTTCCTTCAGGCGCGACTCGCGCGCAATCGCGTCCATCAGCTTCATTTCTGCAGCGGTCAGATCGGACCCACCGGGCAGCAGGTCGTAGCCGGCTTCGGTGGTGACAATGGCATCGTGGATGGATGCTTCTTCAAGCAACACCTCGCAGCCATTCGGCCTGGCGGCGCGCTTGTCGACGCCCGATGCCATGGTCGCGTTGCCTTGCGGATCGAGATCGATCAACAACACGCGACGACGCGTCTCGCTCAATGCCGCCGCGAGGTTTACCGCCGTGGTCGTCTTGCCGACGCCACCTTTTTGATTGGCTACCGCGATGATGCGGGTCATGTCTGTTCCGGACTACTTGCTAGGCTGCCACCGTCCTGCGCGGGATGGTTGGACGTCGCCTGGTGCGTGATTATCACGGCATGGCGCTCAGCATCCAAACCGGGCACCTTGAGAGACTGCACCGAGCTGAGCTGGAACGCGGCGGGAATGGCATCGATTTCGGCGCTGTCGACACGGCCTTTCAAGGCCAGCCAAACCCCATTCGGTGCCAGCAAGTGACCGCCCCACCCGAGCATATCGGCCAGCGTCGCGAAGGCGCGCGAGGTGACGCAGTCGAACTGTCCGAGCACGGATTCAACCCGGCTTTCGGCAACTTCAACGTGTTTCAGTTCCAGTTCGCGCACGACCGCGCGGAGGAATCGGGCTTTCTTGCCGTTGGAATCGACCAGCACGAACTGCTGATTTGGCGTACCTGTATCGGCGGCGATCAGCGCGAGCGGAATGCCCGGCAGGCCGGCGCCCGAGCCAATGTCGACCAGATGGTCACCGCTCACCCACGGCGCAACCGCGAGCGAATCGAGTAGGTGGCGGTTCACCATCTCCAGCGGTTCGCGCACGGCGGTCAGGTTGTAGGCCTTGTTCCAGCGCGCCAGCAGGTCGACGTAGTCGAGCAGGCGCTCGATGGTTGATGCGGACAGATCGAGTTTCAGCTCAGCAAGACCAGCGGTCAGTCGCTGCCGCAATGGGTCTCGGGCGGACATGGGCACAGCCAGTTCGGGGCCAACGAGTATAGAAGAATCACTGTCAGCGATGATTGCGGGCGGAATGAAGCGTGGCGAATCAGCTATCGCCGACTATCCAATCAACCATCGATTGTCGGTCGAGCGTCTCGCGGGCTTTACGCCGCCTTGGCAAGATCGACCGGGCTGAAAAAATCCACGCGGGTGACGATCAATCCGCAGGTACGAAGGTCGCTGTTGACCGCCTGTTTCAGCCATTGCCGGCGCTCGGTCAGGTCGCGTGGCAAGCTGCCGCCGGCAAGAACGACATCCAGGCGGGCGCGCATCAGTTCGCCAATGTGGTCGATCACCGCGTCGGCGCGTTCGGGCTCCAACACCTGGTAATGCAACGTGCCGCCGATCCGCTCGCCATCGACCGACTCGCTTTCGAACGCGAGGCTGTTGCCGGTCAGGTTGAAGCGATGGGTGGCGCGGTCGATCAGCGGAAGTACCAGATGCCGCCCCGACCCCAACACGCGGGTGTGGCCGCCGATGCGTCGAAACGTATGTACCTGTCCCTCCGGGACGTGCCTGAACGAAACCACGGCCAGTGCGGTGAGCGCTGCGACAACGCATAACATTAATAGTGACGGCATCATGTCTGTCCTTCCTGCTGCTGATTGCCGCTGACTGGCGGCCATTCCTGATCTTGTGCTGGCCGGCATTTCGCCCGATCAGGACCGGAATTCATGCGAGAGTTGTGCCAAATGCAACGAAAAATTTACGATCGTCATTATTTCGACCGCTGGTATCGCTCGCCAGAGCACCGCGTCGGTTCCAGCGCAGCGCTAAAGCGCAAGGTGGCGCTCGCCGTCGCGACGACCGAGTACTACCTGGGCCGGCCGGTGAAAACCGTGCTGGACATAGGCTGCGGCGAGGCGCCATGGCGTTCTGCGCTGTTGCGACTGCGGCCAAAGCTTTCCTATCGCGGGCTGGATTCCAGCGAGTACGTGGTGTCGCGATACGGCCGCAGCCGCAATATCGGTCTGGCAAGATTTGGCGATCTTGAGCAGCTACGATTTGACGAAAGTGTCGATCTGCTGGTCTGCAGCGACGTGCTTCATTACGTGCGTGATGCCGAACTACGACGCGGATTGGCAGGTTTTGCCGAGCTTTGTCATGGACTTGCCTTCATCGAAACGTTCAGTTCGGACGATGCGCCGGGCGGGGACATCACCGGTTTCGTGCCTCGGACAGCCTTGCGATACCGCAAGGAATTCCGCCGCGCCGGCCTGGTCGCCTGTGGTTCGCACTGCTATTTGAGCCCGCTCAGCAACGCCAGCGTCGCCTTGCTGGAAATCCAGCCGCTACGCTGATCGACTGCCAAAATGCAGGGCATTTTTGTTGCGGCGTAGCGCCTCTCTGGCTATAGTTCGCGCCCCCGATACGGGCGGTTAGCTCAGCGGTAGAGCATTGCCTTCACACGGCAAGGGTCGCAGGTTCGATCCCTGCACCGCCCACCATCGGGATTTTGCGATCGGATTCGCTCCGGATCGGTGGTTGTCGCGGTGCGATTCTTCGGCACGGCTCGATGTTCGCGATACGCTACGTGCAGCCATCTCGACCGATCAACGGATGCTTGCTTGCTCCGCGAACAGGTCTTCGCTTTTCGCTACGCGAGAACGATCGGTCGCGGCGAGCATGGCCTCCACAAAAAAATCCCGGCGACGTGTCGACCCAAGTGGCATCTGCCGCTCACAGTGAGTCGATGTCTGCCAGGTAGCTTTCAGCTTGCTCCAATGTCGCTTTGCGCTCCTTGGGGTCCATGCGATCCCAGTTGCGATAGCTCATCTTCAAGCGGGGATTGGCCTCCAGCACGTCGCGATGGCGCTCATGAAACTGCCAGTAAAGGCTGTTGAGCGGGCAAGCCTTTTCACCATGACGCAGACGGTGGTTGTAGTAGCAGGACTTGCAGTGATCGGATTGGCGCGAGATATACGACGCCGAAGCGGCGTAGGGCTTGCTGCCGACGATGCCGCCGTCGGCGAACTGGCTCATTCCGCGCGTGTTGGGTAGCTCCACCCACTCGAACGCGTCGATGTAGATACCCAGGTACCAGGCGTCGACTTCATCGGGATCGCACCCCGCAAGCGAGGCGAAATTACCGGTCACCATCAGCCGCTGGATGTGGTGTGCGTAGGCAAGGTCGAGTGACTGCCGGATTGCCGAATGCAGGCAGTCCATCCGCGTGTCGGCGTTCCAGTACCACGCTGGCAGGGAGCGATTGGCACCAAGTTTATTGAGCCGGCCATACGCCGGCATGCGCGACCAGTAGACGCCGCGCACATACTCGCGCCAGCCCAGGATTTGCCGCACGAAACCTTCAGCGGCTGGCAGATCGCAATCGCCACGTTCCAGTGCAGAAATAGCCGCATCGATGACTTCGCGCGGGTGCAGCATCTTGGTGTTGAGTGCGAACGAAAGCCCGGCATGGAACAACGTGGATGATTGCTCACTCAATGCATCCTGGAAGCGGCCAAAAAACTTCAATCGATGCGCGATGAAGTCATCGAGCCATGCTTTCGCCTCGCTACG
Organism: Dokdonella sp.; assembly: GCA_049661925.1. Lineage (GTDB taxonomy): Bacteria > Pseudomonadota > Gammaproteobacteria > Xanthomonadales > Rhodanobacteraceae > Dokdonella. The sequence goes on along the minus strand of JBATAQ010000094.1, from coordinate 2,007 downwards.
ATTCAGCGGCCAGCCGAACGCGGCATCGGACGGCTCGCCCACGGTCTCCACGCCGGCCGCCTGGATTTCCGCCCAGAGTTCACCCAGGTTGCGTTTGTTCCATGGCCACGCCGGCGCAGGCGGGTCGCCCAGCCACTTCTCGCGATTCAAGGCGTCGTAGTTCCACTTTCCACCACGCGGGTTGCCGTCTGCGTCAATCAGGATGCGATGCCGCCGACGAAGATCACGATAGAAGAATTCCATTCGCGGCACTTTCTTCGCGAATAGCTTTGCCGCGTCGGCGCGTTCGAGCAGGAAGTGCGCGGCGCTGACGACGCAATTCGGCAAGCCACTGGCGGCGAAAGCTTCGATCAACGCCTGCTCGACGCGCCACTCGTCGGCCTCCATGCGTTCCAGCCGTGTCACCTTGAATTGCTCGATGAGCCAGGGAAGGTTATCGGCAAAACTGTGTCGATTGCGCGCCTCGCTGATACGGATGTATTCGACTCGATGGCCGACCTTCGCCAATACTTCGCCAAACTGTCGCATCGCTGCGAACAGAGCGATCACCTTTTGCGCATGATGACGCACGTAGTCGGTTTCGCTGCGCACCTCCATGAAGACGTAGAGCACGTTAGCGGCGACTTCATCAAACCAACTGTGTCGAGGGTTCAACTGGTCGCCGAGAATCAGCCGCAAGCACGTCATGGTCTTACCCTCTCGCCGGAACTGCGCCGACAACGCTCACTGCAATAGCGCACCTGCTCCCAGACGCTCGCCCATTTCTTGCGCCAGGAAAATGGTCGCAGGCAGACGGGGCATATCTTGCTTGGCAGATGGGGTTTGCTGTGCACTCGGGCGAGGCTCGACGGGGCGGACTGTGGGCAGGTTACAAGGCAACGCGTAAAAAGCGATGGCGGCTCTATCGCTGACGAGCATCGACGAAAAAGGTATTCGCTGCACCGAACGCGTCCTTCTCAAGCATCAGCCGGAGCATGGCTTCCCACTCCGCCCGCCAATTCGGCGAAAATACATGGCCGTGTGCCCGAACAGGCAACGATCCCGAGCTTGGCATCGCATGACGACGTCGCAAGACAACCACGATTCGATCCGCGCCGTGCAGTGGCAGGGCGATCACCTGCGACTGCTCGACCAGCGTCGATTGCCTGCTGAAGAAGCTTTCGTCGAATGCCGAAGTGCCGATGACGTGGCGACCGCGATTCGCGATTTGACCGTGCGTGGCGCGCCGGCCATCGGCATCGCCGCAGCTTGGGGCGTGGTCCTTGCGGCACGCAGCGGCGACGGCAATCTGGATGCCGCTCTCGCGCACCTGCGTGCGGCACGACCGACGGCGGTCAACCTGATGTGGTCGTTGGATCGCATGCGTCGCGCCATATATGCTGGCGCAGATGCCGACGCGCTGGAACGCGAAGCACAGTTGATCCATGACGAAGACCTCGCCGCGAACCGACGCATGGGCCAACTTGGCGCTTCGTTGCTGGGCCACGATGTCGGCGTATTGACTCATTGCAACACCGGCTCGCTGGCAACGGCCGGCTACGGCACCGCGCTCGGCGTGATTCGCGCTGGCGTCAGCAGTGGTCAGATCGCTCGTGTCTACGCAGGGGAAACACGACCTTGGCTGCAAGGCGCGCGATTGACGCTGTGGGAATTGTTTCGCGATCAGATACCCGCGCAATTGATCGCTGATTCGGCCGCCGCGCATTTGATGGCATCGGGTGCGGTGCAATGGGTCATCGTCGGCGCTGATCGCATTGCCGCGAATGGCGATACGGCGAACAAGATTGGCACCTATCAACTGGCGATTTCCGCGCGTCATCACGGACTCAAGTTCATGGTGGTTGCGCCCACATCGACCATCGACATGGCGACGGCGAACGGCAGCGACATCGAAATTGAACTGCGCCACGCTGACGAGCTACTCGGCTACGGCGGCCAGCGCACGGCGATTGAAGGGGCGACCGCATGGAACCCGGTGTTCGACGTGACGCCGGCCAGCCTGATCGA
>JBATAQ010000093.1:0-1694 GCA_049661925.1 Dokdonella sp. | reverse complement strand
CGACATCGCGCCGTGCAAGTTGTGCTTGTCGAGGCAGCCGTCGTAGCGTTCGTACACGACCTTGCCGTGGTGCAGCACGATGACGCCATCGCTGTAGTTGGCATCGAACGCGTCGTTCCACGTCATCGTCTTCTTCGCACCCAGCGGCGTGAAGCTGACGGCGTCAATCGATGGGTCAAGTGCCGTTTCAAATTCACGCGCGCCATCGGGGCCGTTGTCCACGCCGACCGTCGGCATCAGTTCGCGAAAATGACAGACCGTCCAGCGCAATTTCGGGAAGGCGAAATAGTCGGGATCGGTGAAGCGGATTGTCTTGTCGGCAGACGGTGGAAATCCTTGCATCCAGCCCATGGTTGTGGGGTTTGATCGGCTGGTGGAAAGCGGCGCAGTTGATTGCGCAGTCGCGGTTCCGCCCAGTCCCAAGGTCATTGCGAGTGCTGATGCGAGCATCTTTTTCATGGTTGTTCCCTGTATTTGGAAAGTGGTCGGTCCAACACGCTGGCGCGTATCGTCATCACGTTCACCATCACGGTGACCAGCCCGGCGACGAGCGCCAGCACGATGACCGCAGTCGCAAGAGACACGTGTACGGTTCCCATGGTCCGTTGCCAGACCACCGCTGCCGACACGATCAAGCCGAAGGCGAACACGCCGTGCTTGATCGTCAGCCACAACACGTGTGGAAAGAATGGCCGCTTGGCTGCCTTGAGCGTCAGGTAGGCAATCGCCGTGAGGATCATCGCCAGCGACACAGCCAAGGGAACCGCCGCGCCGAGCACGGTGTGCGTGTCATTGGTGATGCCGTCAACGGAGAGTGGAATCTGCGTTTCGCGCCGCAACAGATACCATTGGATGCCGCCGTTGATGACGGCGTTGATCGCACCACCGATGATGGAACCGCGAAGAATCGTCGAGTTTGAAATGGGTGCTACAGGTTGGATACGCGCGTCGTTTTTCATGTCTGTCGACGCGCTCAATCCAGTTCCTGCAAGCCGCCACCGGACACCGTCAATATTTGACCACTGATCCAGCTTGCAGCCGGCGAACACAGGAACAAGGCGGCATTCGCCATGTCCTGCGGTTCGCCAATACGATGGATGGGCGTATGCGCGAGCATGGTCTTCTCGATGTCGTCGGTGAGAACGGAGTTGAGTGCGTCGGTACGCGTCGCACCCGGCGCAATGCCGTTGATGCGGATGTTCTTCGGTCCAAGGTCGAAAGCGATATTGCGAATGAGGTGATTGGTCGCTGCCTTGGAGGAGCCGTACGATGCCATGCGCTTGTTCTTGTTGTCACCGGCCATCGAGGTGATGGCCAGCATCGACCCGCCACCTGCGTTCTCGATCTCCGGTGCTGCCAGTTGGGCGAGACGGAACAGTGAAAACACGTTGAGGTCGAAGGCGCGCCGGAAGTCTGCCATCGGCATGTCGAACGGCCTTGGACCGCCGCCGCCCGCGTTGCTGACCAGAATGGTCAGCTTGCCAAAGCGTTCAACGCTCTGTTGCACCAGTCCGGCGAGGTCTTCTTCCCTGGTGACATCGCAAAGGATCGACGCTGCCTTTGCGCATGTCGCGTTGATCGCTTCGGCAACGGACTCTGACGCTTTCGCATCACGGTCACTGACAACCACGGCGGCACCTGCGGCTGCGAAAGTTTCGGCGATGGCGCGGCCAATTCCCGCGCCTGCGCCGGTA
>JBATAQ010000092.1:0-4893 GCA_049661925.1 Dokdonella sp. | reverse complement strand
TTTAAAACGGTGACTTTCGCTTAGACCAATGTTCGGATCGGTTCGCACACAACGCGCGATCAATTTCAGGCGATGCTAACCGGATGCAGGGTTCCCCCATCCAAGCGGCCATGAGTGACGAACTGGGGTGGCTCGATGCGGCGCGTCGGGGTGAGCGCGATGCGTTTCGGCCGGCGGTCGATGCGTATTCGCGGCCCCTGTTCGTGCTGTGCATGCGCATCACCCGCGACGCGATGCTGGCCGAGGACGCGGTGCAGGAGGCGTTCTTCAATGCCTATCGGAATCTTGACCGGTTCGATGGGCGTTCATCGTTCAAGACCTGGCTGCACCGGATCGCAGTTAATGCGGCGCTGGAGCAGCTGCGACGACATGGCACGCAGGTATTGGCAACGCCCGTGCCGGGTGATGACGATGACGGTGATGATTTTCTTGATCGGACGCTGGATGAAACGCCACGACCCGACCAGCACGTCCATGGCGTCGAGATTGGCCGACGCATCGCCGACGAGATGGAACGCCTGACGCCGCTGGAACGTGCCGCCTTCGTGATGCGCCACCACGAAGGCGAGTCGCTGGAAGTGATCGGCCGAACCCTGTCGCTCAACAACAGCGCCTCCAAACAGGCGATCTTCCGCGCTGTCCGCAAATTGCGCGGCGCACTCGAACCATTACGGGAATCCTCATGAATCCGATCAGCGATGACGAACTGATTCTGTATCACTACCGCGATGGACTTGAGCCGTGGCGCCTGGCCGAGATTGTGACGGCCCTGGAATCGGGCGGTGAGCTGCGCGAACGCTACCAGCGATTGGTGGCGCTGCTGGATCACGTTGATGCGGTGCCGATAGTCGAGCCAGACGAGGCGCTGGCAGCACGTACGTGGGAGCGCCTCGCGCCGCGCATGAGCGCAGCGCACGAAGGCACGCGTGACGTGGACGCACATGGCGAGCGACGCGCCCTCGCACCGCATAAGCAACGCACGCGCTGGCGCGTGCCCGTCGCGCTCGCCGCCGTCGCTTCGCTGGTGATCGCTGTTGCCATCGGCTATCAAGCCGGGCGACAAAGCGCGCCATCGCCATCGCCATCGCCATCGCCGATGACGCAGACAGCGATTCCAGCGAAAAGCGGCGCGATGGCCACTCGTGTTCTGGACGCCTATGTGGCTGACCATTTGCGCGCCACCGAAGGCGTCTTGCTGACCGCTGCGAATACGGATGACCAGTCAACGTTCGCCGACGAACGCGACATCGCAGCGGCATTGGTCGAATCCAACCGTCTTTACGCGGTCGCTGCAACGCGCGCTGGCGATACGCGGCTCGCAGATTTCCTGCGCCAGCTTGAGCCAATCCTGATCGAGCTGGCTAACCGCTCGCCGGATTCGCCCATCCAATCCACCGATGGCCTGCGCGACTACCTGCGCCGGACCGACCTGCTGTTCCAGGTACGCGCCACGCAAGCTCGCGTCAGCGCCAACGGAACACGCGACACCTGATCACGTGAGGAATAATTCATGACTCCGATTCACACCATCGCGAAGCGCATCGGCCTTGCTGGCCTGCTCGCCTGCGCGTTCGCGACTTCAACGCCGCTGCTGGCGGCGATCAGCAGCGATGCCATGGCACCGGCGGATCGCGAACTCAATCAACTCTACTGGCAAGGCCACGATGCCATCGGCAAGTCCGACTGGAAAGCGGCGCTGGACCGCTTCATCGATCTGGAAAAGCGATTGCGTGCCAGCGAGCCGGCCAGTGCCGACGCGGCTATCTACTGGCAGGCCTACACGCTGGCTCACGCCAATCGTGAAACTGAAGCTCGCGCGACGATTGCTCGCTTGCACAAGGATTTCCCGACCAGCCGCTGGGGCAAAGATGCGGATGCGCTGCTGCGCCGAAACACGGCAAGCACGACGACCGCCGCCAGCATCAACGCCGACGATGATCTCGCCGAGTTCGCGGTGCAGGGCCTGCTCAGCGCGCCACCCGAGCGCGCACTGCCGATCCTGAAAAAGGTCTTGCAGGGCCAGCAGCCAAACTCGGTCAAGAAGCGCGCCCTGTTTGTGTTGAGCCAGCTCGATAGCGATGCGGCGCTCGATGCAGTCGGCGACGTGGCGCGCAATGGCTCGGACCCGGAACTGCGCTCCGAGGCGATTCGCATGTTGGGCGTCAGCGGCGACAAACGCGCGGGGGAGTTGCTCAGTACCTTGTACGTTCCCGGCAGCGCACCGGAACAGAAGAAGGCGATCATCCAGGCGTGGTTGATTGCTGATCGCAAGGATCTGGTGCTTGCCAAGGCGCGCGACGAGACCGAGCCGGATATCCGCGAGCAAGCGATCCATGTGCTCGGCGCAATGGGCGGCGGCGACGAACTCAAAGCGCTGTTCGACAGCACCAGCAATGCTGGAAGCCAACGCGAGATTGTTCGCGCGCTGGGCATTGCGGGGAATGTCGAAGCACTCCGCGCGATTGCAGCGGGAACTCATCCGGAAGACGTGCGGGTCACGGCCATCGAGTCACTCGGCATCGCTGGCGACGAGGGTGGTAGTGCTGCGTTAGTTGCGCTCTATCCGACAGCAACAACGCCGCCGCTGCGAGAAGCTGTCCTGCGCGGACTGATGATCGCCGGCGACAGCACGGCACTGTTGAAGCTCTATCGGCAGGCCACCGATGCGGCCGAGAAAAAAGCGCTGCTGCGCATGATCACGATCAGCGGCGGTGACGCTGCGATCGACCTGATCGAATCCGAACTCAACAAGTGAAGGAGACACCGATGAAACTCTCTACTTTCAATCAACTCGTTCTCATTCTGACTACCGCCGCATGCGCAGTGATCGGGTCCGTTGCAATCGCGAGCGAAGCGTCATTGAACCGGGCGGTCACCGCCAACGATGGCTGGGTTGGTTACAGCGTACCGATGATTGCCGCAGCCGGCTCGCCATGCTGCTACAACATCCACAACGGCAAGCCGGTGCGTCGCGGCTGCTCGCTGGATGGCGAGTCGTGGTCGAGCGGTTCAACTCAAGACAGCTCGGACCTGACCCCGAAAGACGACACGCTGAAAATCTACCTGCACGTTGTTGATGGCAAGATCGAAAGCGCTCGCAGCGTTGCCGCATCGTGTCCGGTCGAGGACGCTGACCGCGCACGCTGGCTGGACAATGTGGCTGCCGTGGACAGCGTGGCGATGCTGGCGCGGCGGGTACGTGACGCCGGCGGGAAATCGCATGACGATGCCGACGATGTGCTTGCCGCATTGGCCATGCACGACGAGCCGTTGGTGACAGCGCAACTGGCGCGCTTCGTCGAGCCGTCGAATGCCCACGAATTACGCCAGCACGCCTTGTTCTGGCTGGGCGAGATGCGCGGCGCTGCCGGTGCCGATATCGTCGAACGCTACGCAACCACCGACGCTGATCCGAAACTGCGCGCCCATGCCGTGTTCGTGTTGTCAGAAAGTTCGGCAGTCGACGGCTACGCGAAAATCCACCGCATCGCACAGCGCGATCCCGCCGACCACGTCCGTGAGCAAGCCCTGTTCTGGATGGCGCAAATGAACGACCCGCGTGCTCGCAATGACATCGACCAGGCAATCCGCAGCGATCCATCAGCGCACGTTCGCGAACAAGGCGTATTCGCGCTGTCGCAGCTGAAGGACGGACAGGCCACCGCCGCGCTGATCGACATTGTTCGCGGCGACTACCCGCGCGAGGTCAAGAAGCAGGCGCTGTTCTGGCTTGGCGAATCGGGTTCGTCCGCCGCATTGGCCTTCCTCGACAGCGTGCTCGGCAAGGATCGCCTGGCGGATCACGACGACTGACCGTCGCGCTCTTTTGCGTTCTTGCTGCGGGGTGCCGTGCTGGTCAAAGCCGAGATATTTACAGGCCTCTGGGGGAGTTTCGGACGCTCATGCGCGATTGATCTCCATGAATTTGGCACTGGCCCAGTGATGTGCTCGTGGCTGGTAGTCGCCGCGGCCGAAAACTCGGTGACGCGGCGATTCCCGTAGCTGACCTACTCCGCTTGGTGGACCTCGATATTGCGCACATACCACGCGCCGTCGGCACGTTCGAGAATGGCCATGCCCTTGACGGCTTCGCCGCCTTGCACGCCATCGAAGTCGAGCCACGCCTTGTCGCCTTCGATGCTGCCACCGATGACGGTCGCCTTGCTCGGCGTGAAGGCCTGCGCGGCCATCATTTCCATCTTGCCGCCGTCCTTCTTGGCATCAGCCATGATCGAGGCGCGGTGCTCGGGCGGACTCAATTTGACCAGCGCGTCGAAGTCGCCCTTGGCAATCGCCGCGATCTGCGCGGTCAGGACCTTGCCCGGCTCGCCGCCATCGGCTGGCAATGGCTTGCCGGGTCGCGGAAGTTCACCGGTGACGACCGGGACATCGAAGCGGATGTCGGCACTCTCGTAAGCGAAACTGCCCGCCACGGCTTTGCCATCGTTCTTGCTCAGTTTCAGCCCTTCCGTCATCTCGCTGGAAAACTGCGCCGAGCTACCGCCGGGTACTGAAATATTGATGCCATCGACCGCGCCTTCGGCATCCAGGCGAAGTTCGTAGGTCTGCGCGTTGAGCGGGTTCATCTGCTGGCTCATCACGTCGGAAGAGTCCATCTTGCGGTCGCTGGCAATCGCGATGCGATCAAAAGGCTTGTCGCTGACGACGACGTGCGTCCCCATGCTGTCGCGCCAGGCAATGGCATCGACAACTTTCCAGTCGCCGACATTTCCGCTGGCAGCGGCGGCGGCATACGCACAGGGTGTGGCGAAGATGAGGCCGATCAAGGCGATTGGCAGAAGTGTGTTCGTGTTCATGGCTTTCCTCCCGAGGCAAGCGTGACGGAGTTGTCACACAGGGAGATACACGCGGGATGGTGGCGAAAAGGGACAC
>JBATAQ010000091.1:0-3157 GCA_049661925.1 Dokdonella sp. | reverse complement strand
CGACCCCGAAGGCAACACGATCGAACTGAAAGGTCCGCCCGCATCAGTGCGTTGATGAAACTCGAATCGCCAGCGCTTCATCCGCTGTGAAGTTTTGCGCAAGAATACTCAAGCGATGCGTTCGCGTTGGATTCGTTCGCATGGCATTCGCAACCCAGTCCATCGCCCATAGGAGTTGACCATGAAACGTTCATCGCCGAAGCCGAAGGCAGCCACCGCCAAACCGGCTACGAAGAAAGCAGCCGGCAAGACGGCGAAAGCCAAGTCATCCAGCGCGAGCAAATCTGCCAAGTCGAACGACGCGGCTGATCCAAAGAAGAAAAAGAAACCCGCAACCGCTGCGAAGTCGGCTACCAAGAAGGCATCACCGGCAACGAAGAAGCCAGTCGCTGCTGCGAGCAACGCATCTACAAAAAAATCTGCCGTGAAAAAGTCACCCGCGAAGAAAGCCGCCACGAAGAAGCCCGCAGCAAAGAAGGCGACCAAGCCGGCGGCAAAGAAGGCAGCAAAACCTGCATCGAAGAAGTCGGCGACGGCGGGCAAGAAAGCTGCTGCGAACAAGCCGGCAGTGAAGAAGGCAGCGGCGAAGAAAACCGTTTCGAAAAAGGCAGTCGCGAAAAAAGCTGCGCCTATCAAGACTGCGGCGAAGAAGACTCCGTCACCGGAGCGCGTGAAGTCGCCAACACCGACGCCGAAGGTTGATCCGGCGCACGGCTCCACTTCGGTCAAGCCGAAGACACCACCACCCAGTGGCAAAAAACAGCCGGTCTCGACGAAGCCGTCACCAGCGAAGTCGGCACCGAAATTGGACAAGCCACGCACCGACGCCACGCAAGCCGATGGTCGCAAGCCACTGGCGGCAGCCATGTCGTCGGCACGACCATCCCAAGGTGAAACCGCGCCGGAATTCGATCTGCACCACCAGTCCACCGGTGCAGCCGATGCGTCTGGCCCTGAGCATGCGATCTCGAACAAGGCGCATATCTCGATCCCGAAAACCATCCCGGGACAGGACAAGCTGCCCAATGCACCGAAGGCGTTGCAGCGGAGTATTCCACGAAGATTTGGTCGCTGATTGCGGCTGTGAGGGGTGCCGATTTCAGTAGCTGCCAATCCTGCCCTTCGTCATCCTCGCGAAGTGGGGACCATTTTGATTCTGCTGTTCAGGCACGTGGTCACCGAACATCAAAATAGGATCCCGTTTTCGTGAACCGCTGTCCGGAATAATTTTCCTCGCCTGAGCAACGCGTCGTCGGCACGTCACCGCTGGGGCCTGCGCCCCGAGGCCTAGTCGTTTCCCCGGCGCAGGCCGGGGTCCAGTAGACGGCGGCTTCTGGCACTCATTTGGGGGTTGTCGAGACAGCACCTCATCAGACTAAGATTGCCAGCAGCATCAACCCCCTGGACCCCGGCCTGCGCCGGGGAAACGAAACGTAGGGAGCTTCCGCCCACGAACGTTTGAGTCGCCCCTCCCCGAAGAGCGACGTAGACCGATCGCCGCAACGGGTTTCACGAACGCAGGCCGGGTCCAGTTGACGGCGGCTTCTGGCACTCATTTGGGGGTTGTCGACAGCACCTCATCAAACCACGATTGCCAGCAGCATCGACCCCCCCCTGGACCCCGGCCTGCTCCGGGGAAACGAAACGTAGGGAGCTTCCGCCCCCGAACGTTTGAGTCGCCTGTCCCCGAAGAGCGACGTAGACCAAGCGCCGCAACGGGTTTCACGAACGCGGTCCGTTTATTCCGGACAGCATTGTGCGTAGGCGGGAATGACGAGGGCTTTAGGTGGTCTCAAAGTCGTGATGTTGAATTCCCCGACCCTCAATGGCTTGTCGCGGCCTCCACTCAGTGAATCGTCACCGGCGCAGTCGAGTCAAATCCATTCGCGAAGATGGCGTCTACCGACAACAACGGGCAACCGGCCGGTGCGATGTAGGTCGCGTTGAACAGCGTCGCGGTTGCCCATTCCGGGTGATCGATGAACGGGTTGCGGTTGCCCTGGAAGCTCTGGATGACGCCATTGCGCGCAATCTCGGCGGCATCCGGCGGATCGGCCTGGCTCCATGCAAGCAGGTCGGCCATCACGCCCATGTAAGCTGCTGTGTTGTAGTTGTTCTGGCCAACAATCAGGCTGGTGTTGTCAGTCAGGCGCAGGATCGGTTCGTCTTGGCCGCTCGTCGGATCGACGCCGCCTTGATAGCGGACCGCCATGTACATGACGGCGCGTGCCATGTCGCCTTTCTGGTGTCCCCACACTTCATAACTACTATTGGTCGACCAGTTCGAGTTGCCCGGATACAGGCCACTGCCACCACCGAAACCGGCGTTCACTTCGGTTACGGCTTCCGCGCAACTGGCCTGCACGGCGCACGTCTTGTACGGGCTGTTGCTGCGCATGGAGTTGTAGCCGGTGTCGCTGATGTGCAGCATGTGGGTGTCGGTGTACGGCGCGCTCGGCAAGCCGAGATTACCAGTCTGGCCGGGAAAGCCGAGCGAGTTCGGCCAGGTGTGCTCGCGGTTGTAGGTGTTGCTGCCGCCAGCGCCGCTGGCGCGATCGGTCACGGCGTTGTAGAGGCGGTTGCGATAGACGTCGAGCACCTTGTTCGGATCGCTCGGCGCGGCGTCCGCGAGCTCAAGAATTTTCCATGAGTCAGTCGCGCCGCTGTTGCTGTACGGGTACGCGGTATGGCCACGAATCTTCACGTGCAGGGTGCACATCAAGCGTTCCGGCGTGCTGGTGTCGACGCCGTTGTAGTAGGCACCGATCGGCGTTGGCGCAAAAACCGTAAAGGTGCTGGTCGGGTTGCTGGCCAACGCGATGGCGTTGCCGTTCTGCACTGCGCTGCCGGTGATGGTGAACACGCAGGTCGCGCCGCCAGGCAGAACGATTGCGGGGGTCAGTGTGCGGTTTGCACCAGTGCCGGATTCGCCGAGCACGATCGACGTGGAATCGCAGACCAGTGCAAACGCGCCAGTCGTTGTTGTCACTGCTTCACTGAACACCACGCGGATATCGGCCGCAGTCGGCACATTGGTCGCGCCGTCGGCGGGGATGATCGAAACCAGGCTTGGCGGGGCGTTTGGATCAAGTGTCGAGAACGTAACGACCGCGTCTGCGGCCATCGCATCGGCCGTGCCATCCAGATCGGTGACCGC
>JBATAQ010000090.1:0-4361 GCA_049661925.1 Dokdonella sp. | reverse complement strand
GCGGGAAGTTGTAGTGGAACAGGAACGGATCCTTCGACTCGCCTTCCGGCGCGTCGATCATCTGCGCATCGCGGCTGGTGCCGAGGGTGACGGTGACCAGTGCCTGCGTCTCGCCGCGCGTGAACAGCGCCGAGCCGTGGGTGCGCGGCAACACGCCAACGCGAACCGTGATCGGACGCACATCGTCGAGATTGCGGCCGTCGATGCGGACCTTGGTCTTCAACACGCTGCCACGCATCGTGTTGTATTCCAGCTCGCCGAATTCCTTGCCGAGATCGGCCGGGTTCCAGCTATTCGCTTCGACGCTGTCCTTCAGCGAATCCATCACGTCTTTCTTGATCGCCGAAATGGCGTCGCGGCGCTGCAGCTTGTCGCGCACCTGGAAGGCTTCGTCGAGGCGGCTGCCAACGGCGCTGGTGATGGCGCTGATCAGCGCGTCGTTGCGCGCCGGAGCTTGCCAGTCCCACGACGGCTTGGCGGCTTCGCTGGCCAGTTCCGCAATGGCGCGGATGGCGGTCTGCATCTGCTTGTGACCGAACATCACGGCACCGAGCATCACGTCTTCGCTGAGCAGCTTGGCTTCCGATTCCACCATCAGGACAGCGCTGGTGGTGCCAGCGACGACCAAGTCGAGTTCGGAGTCTTTCAGTTCTGTCCTGGTCGGGTTGAGCAGGTATTGGCCGTTGGCGTAACCAACGCGCGCTGCGCCGATTGGACCCTTGAACGGGACGCCGGCCAGGCAAAGTGCGGCCGAAGCACCGAGCAGTGCGACGATGTCACCGTCAATTTCCGGGTTCATCGAAACGACCTGCGCAATGACCTGCACTTCGTTCTTGAACTCTTCCGGAAACAGCGGACGGATCGGGCGGTCGATCAGACGCGAGGTCAGCGTTTCCTTCTCGGTCGGGCGGCCTTCGCGTTTGAAGAATCCACCCGGGATGCGACCGGCGGAATAGAACTTCTCCACGTAGTCGACGGTGAGCGGGAAGAAATCCTGGCCTTCGCGCTGCCTGGTGGCAGCAACCGCGGTCACCAGCACGACAGTACCTGCCATGTGGACCATAACGGCGCCGGATGCCTGACGGGCGACTTCGCCAGTCTCGATGGTGACTTCATGCGCTCCGTACTGGAACGTCTTGGTGACCTTTGCCAACTGCCTTCTCCTGATTGGGTGGATGTGGCTAAAGGATGCTCAGAGCATCCTCAGCGGCGCAGGCCGAGACGTTCGATCAGCGACTTGTAGCGATCGTTGTCCTTGGCCTTGAGATAGGCGAGCAGACGACGACGCTGGTTGACCAGCTTGAGCAGGCCACGACGTGAGTGGTGGTCCTTGTTGTGGCTGGCGAAATGCGGGGCGAGCTGTTCGATGCGAGCCGACAGCAAGGCCACCTGGACTTCCGGCGAGCCGGTATCGTTGGCGGCGCGGGCATGGTCGGCGATGATCTTGCCGGTTTGTTCTGCGTTGAGCGACATGGGTTTGAATCCTTGAAAGCGAATACGAGACTTGCGGCTGACCACGATGAGCCATGGGCAACCGCAAATCTCGCGAGGGGTTGACGGACTGGGGATTGACGTAAAACGGACTTAGCTCGCTATTTTAGCGGGCTGGAGGGGCTGCGAACAAGCGCGGTCGCCCAGTTCCGGGTGGCTTACGCGGCGCGCGCATAGCCATTGCGCTTTTTCCAACACGCCATTCGACTGCTGGCGACGGCGGCGGCGGCGATAATTTGAAGCCGATATCACGCATCGGGGCCAACCTCGTTCCGTCACGAAAACTCGTGATTTCAATCACTTGGACAGAAAACTTAGCTTATCGCTGAAAGTCAAAGCCGGCCGGAAGCCGCGTCGGCCAAGCGGCGGCGAAGCGGCGCGAATTTGCCTGCCAATCCCAGCGCAGCTCCGCGCAACGTTGCCAGCGCCAACGAATCGCGGCGGTAAACCTTGCCGATCAGATCGAACCCATACGCGCCGACCGTGTTTTCGCTACGCCGCTCGCGCTCGTAGCGTCGCAGCAAATGCGCGCTGCCCGGATCAACGCCGCGTTTGACCGCGCCGGCCAGTTCGCGACGCAGACAGATCACGTCGCGAAACCCGAGATTCATGCCCTGCCCGGCCAGCGGATGGACCACGTGCGCGGCGTCGCCGACCAGGACGCAACGCCCGGCAACGTAGCGTTCGGCCAGATTCAATCTCAATGGAAATGCGGCGCGCGGAGTCGTCGTAGTGATCGGACCAAGCCGCATGTCGAGTGCGCAGCCGAGTTCATCACGAAACTGTTTGTCGTCCAGTGCGAGGATTCGTTGTGCCTCGTCATCTGGCAACGACCAGACGATCGAGCAGCGCCCATCCGACAGCGGCAAGAACGCCAAGGGACCGCCGGGCAGGAAACGTTGCCATGCGGTGTCTTCGTGTGGTCGCGTGGTCGTGACATGGGCGACCATGGCGCGTTGCTCGTAGGCGTGACCACGCGTGCCGATGCCGGCGAGCTCGCGCAGGCCTGATCCAGCACCATCGGCAGCAATCAGGATTTTGCAGCGCAAGGTTTCGTCGTCATCGAGTTGCACGCTGACGCTCTCATCATTCGAATCGATGGAGATCACGCGCGACGGGCAGCGCAGTTGCACGGCATTGATCGATGCGCCAGTCGAATGCTTTTGCAAGGCTTGCCACAGCACATGCTGGACCAAACGGTTCTCGACGATGGCGCCGAGTGCCGCTTCACCGCGTTCGGCGGCATCGAAGCTCAGTTCACCCGGTGCGAGTGCATCCCACACTGTCATGCGTCGATAGGGTGACGCGCGCCGCGTTGCAATCTCACTCCATACGTCGAGATCGGATAGCAAGGTGATGGAATCTGATGCCAGCGCGACGACGCGCGCATCGACTTCAACGTCTGCTTGCCACGGCGATGGCTCGTTCGCTTCTACCAATGCAATCGACAGACCTTCTTTCGCCAAGGCCAACGCGAGCACGGCACCGACTGGGCCGGCGCCAACAATCACGGCATCGATCAATCCGCGTTGACTCATGGGCTGAGCGCCTTTGTCGGAGTGCGTCCGCGAAAACCCATGCCGCGCAAGGCAACGCGACGCTTCAAGGCCGGCACCCGGTCCAGCGCGAGAAAGCCTAGCGAGCGCAGGCCGCGCAAGGGCAATGTGTCGCTGGCCATCAGATGCACCAGGTCGTCGCTGAAGGATGTTGTCGCCGCACGATCCTCCGTGCGTTGCGCAACGTAGTCGGCGAGAACGTCATCGGCGCCGGCATCTCCGGTTTGTGCAGCAACATCGGCAAGGCATTCGGCCAGCGTCAGCGCATCACGCAGGCCCAGATTGAAACCTTGCGCGCCGAGGGGATGGACTGTCTGCGCGGCGTTACCGATCAACACCATGCGCGGCGCTGTCAGCGAATCGGCGAGGCTGCGCATCAATGGATACGGCTTGCGCTTGCCGGGCCGGGTGAGTCGTCCGGCGCGGTAGCCGAAGCGTTCGTGGACGAAGGCGATGAACGCGTCATCGTCCAGCGCAGCGATGCGTTCGGCTTCGTCGCCAGGGACCGTCAACACCAGTCCAGCGCGACCTGCCGTCAATGGCAGCAAGGCGACTGGACCACTTTCGGTGAATCGCTCGTAAGCGGTGCCGTCGAGCGGACGTGACGGCGTCAGCGTCGTCACGATTGCGCTTTGACCGTAGTCGGTGTCGCTGGTGTTGATGCCGAAATGCGAACGCACCATCGAGCGAGTGCCATCGGCGCCGACCAGCAAACGGGTTTGCAATTCGATCTCGCCATCGGGCGTTCGCAGGCGCAGACCAACGTGATCGTCGACGGATTCAATTTCGACCAGTTGCGCAGGAGCGTGTCGTTGCAGATCGGCGCATCTGTCCAATCGTTGCAGCAGGGCGTTGCCAAGTTCGCGCGCCGGAATCACCGCGCCCAATTCGGGCAGGTCAAGTTCGGCGGCGGCAATCCGCACCGCGCCAAAGTCGCCGCGACGACTGACATGGATACGCTGGATCGGCGTGGTCAGCCCCGCATAAAATTCGGTAACACCCAGTGCCTGCAAGGCATTCAGGCTGGCCCGCGCCAACACCAGGTTGCGCTCATCATAGCTGGGCTGCGCATCCACGCGCGGCGCAGCACTTTCAACCAGCGCCACCTTCAAGCCGATCCCGTCCAGCGCAATCGCCAAGCTGGATCCAACCAGTCCGCCACCAATGATCACCACGTCATGCATGGCGCGAATGATAGCGCCGGCATGATCGTCCCGGACGGTAGCTGTCGTGGCTGCGACGATCCACCATCGCTCGGCGCGCCTAGCCGTGGCAGCATGCAGGGCCGCACACTTTGTCCAGACTTTCTGAATT
>JBATAQ010000089.1:0-4911 GCA_049661925.1 Dokdonella sp. | reverse complement strand
CATCCATCGGATCGATTCGAACCAGACCGATCAAGGCTTCGTCCTTGGGCAAGCGAATCAGGGTGACGCCTTGCGTGTTGCGTCCGACCTTGGCCACTTCGGCGGCGCGAGTGCGCACCAGGGTGCCCTGGTTGGAAATCAACATCAAACCATCGTCTTCGCTGACCTGCACGGCGCCGACTAGCGCGCCATTGCGATCCGAGCACTGGATGCCGATGACGCCCTGGATGCCTCGACCCTTCTTCGGATAGTCGGTGACTGGAGTGCGCTTGCCGTAGCCGCGCTGGGTGGCGGTAAGGATGTCGCCGTCACCATCCACGATGATCAGGCTGACGACTTCGGCTTTTTCTGCAAGGCGAATGCCGCGCACACCCATCGAGTTGCGGCCGGTCGCGCGTACGGTGCTTTCGTCGAAACGCACGGTCTTGCCGTTCGATGCAAACAGCATCACATCGCGATCGCCGTCGGTAATCAGCACGTCGACCAGTGCATCGTCTTCGTCGAGATTGATGGCGATTTTGCCCTTGGCGAGTTGGTATTCAAACTCGGTGAGCGGCGTTTTCTTGACCGTGCCCTTGCGCGTCGCGAACAACACGAAACGATCCGGCGAATAGTCGGCGACCGGCTGGATCGCCTGCACTTTCTCGCCTTCCTGCAACGGCAACAGGTTGACGATCGGCTTGCCGCGCGCATTCGGACCGGCGTCGGGTAACTGATAAACCTTGAGCCAGTAAACGCGCCCGGAACTGGTGAACGTCAGCAGCGTGTCGTGGGTGTTCGCAATCCACAGGCGGTCGACGAAATCCTCGTCTTTCAGCGACGACGCCGAGCGACCCTTGCCGCCGCGCTTCTGCGCGCGATACGTCGTGACCGGTTGGCGCTTGGCGTAGCCCGTGTGCGACATCGTTACGACCACGTCCTCGGGTTCGATCAGGTCGAGAATGTTGATGTCGTCCTGGCTGATCTGGATCACCGTGCGCCGCACGTCGCCATATTGCTCGCGAATCGCGACCAGTTCGTCGCGGATTACCTGCAACAGGCGCTCGGGGCTTTCGAGGATCTCGATCAGGTCCTTGATCGTGATCAGAAGTGCCTTGTATTCGTCGGTGAGTTTTTCCTGCTCCAGACCGGTCAGGCGGTTCAGGCGCATTTCCAGAATCTGCTGCGCCTGGATCTCCGACAACTGGTAACCGTTGTCGCGCAGGCCGACGTTGGCTGCCAGCGTTTCCGGCTTGGAAGCTTCCGAGCCGGCTGCTGCGAGCAGTGCACGCACCATGCCCGGCTCCCAGCGCCGCGCCAACATGCGCTCGCGTGCTTCCTCGCTCGACGCGGACGTCTTGATCAGCTCGATCATCTCGTCGATGTTGGCCAGCGCGACGGTCAGGCCTTCCAGCACATGAGCGCGGTCGCGCGCTTTGCGTAGGTCGAAAATGGTGCGGCGGGTGACGACTTCGCGACGATGGCGAATGAACGCATCGATGATTTCGCGCAGGCTCAAGGTGCGCGGACGGCCATCAATCAGCGCGACCATGTTGATACCGAACGTCACCTGCATCTGGGTCTGCTGGTACAGATTATTCAACAGCACGTCGGCCATCGTGTCCTTGCGAACTTCGATGACGATGCGCATGCCGTCCTTGTCGGACTCGTCGCGCAGTTCCGAAATGCCCTCGATCTTCTTCTGCTTGTGCAGGTCGGCGATCGCCTCGATCAGGCGCTTCTTGTTCACCTGGTAGGGCAGCTCGGTGACGATGATCGTCTCGCGACCGTTGTCTTCCAGCTCGATATCGGCCTTGGCGCGGACCAGGATGCGACCGCGACCCGTACGATAGGCTTCCACAATGCCGGCCGAGCCGTTGATGATTCCGGAAGTCGGGAAATCCGGGCCCGGAACGATCGCCAGCAACTCGTCGAAATCCAGCTCCGGGTTGTCGATGATGGCGATGCAGGCGGTGACAATTTCGGTGAGGTTGTGCGGCGGCACGTTGGTCGCCATGCCGACCGCGATGCCGGCTGAGCCGTTGATCAGCAGGTTTGGAACCCGCGTCGGCATCACCTTGGGCTCGTGTTCCTTCTCGTCGTAGTTGGGCTGGAAATCGACGGTGTCCTTGTCGAGATCGGCCAGCACTTCCGAAGCGAGGCGGTCCAGTCGGCACTCGGTATAACGCATCGCCGCGGCACTGTCGCCATCGACCGAGCCGAAGTTGCCTTGGCCATCGACCAATGGATAACGCAGCGAGAAACTTTGCGCCATGCGCACCAGTGCGTCGTACACCGACTGATCGCCATGCGGATGGTATTTACCGATGACGTCGCCGACCACGCGTGCGCACTTGATGTGCGAGCGATTCCAGACGTTGTTCAGTTCCTGCATCGCGAACAGCACGCGGCGATGGACCGGTTTCAGGCCGTCGCGGACGTCGGGCAGGGCGCGCCCGACAATCACGCTCATGGCGTAGTCGAGGTAGCTCTGGCGGACCTCGTCCTCGATGTTGACGCGAATGATTTCTTTGGCCAGATCAGCCATGCTCGGGGTCTTCCGTAAAGGTGAGATTGGGCGCGTTTGGCACTGCCAAAAACGACCGCACAAAGACCGCGAAGTTTAGCACAGCGGGGCCGTCGGCGGCCCGAGAATCGCCCTGTTGGCGGGGCGATGCGCCCGTTTCATGGCTAGCTTTGCGCTGGCCTTTGCATCAAACGGGTTGCACCTGTCGTTGCGCCGATCAATCAGGCTACGGTGTGAGCTCAGAAAGCTCGCCGAGATTCCAGGTGATGCCCTGGATTCCATTGCTGTCCAGCGACACCAATCGATAACGGACAGCCGGGGCGTAGTTCTTCACGTAGGCATCGAAGCCGCGTTTGAGCGGCATCGAAAAGCCCAGCGTTCGCATCGGCTTGCCGACGTTCGAAAACATCGCATAGCCGACGATACGCCGGTCAGGATCAATCACTGCCAGTGGTCCTCGGGCTCGGATCGCCCTGATCCCGGCCGCGACGACACCCTCGAAACGTGCCCCGTTGCTGCCGTCACGCGCATCGGTCACAGCGAAAGTTTTTTGCAGGAAGACGCTGATATTGGCCGGTGCGGCAACCGGATTTGCTGCCAGGAGGTGGCCCAGTTCTTCGCTGCCCGGGTAACGGAACGGCCCCAAGTGTCCTTCGCGCAGCAGCCGGTAGGAAAGCACGCGCTGTGCCAGTGTGGCGTCGTCGCCGGTCTGAAAAAGGCGATCGTCGAAAAGATCGGACATCGCCGCCGCGGCTCCGGCCTGATTCATGTGATAGACCGACGCCCCCCAGCCTGCGCCGTACTGTTGGAACGAAAACAGCGCAATCGGCAGCATGCAGGAAAAAGCCAGCAAACCGTCGCGCAGCCACGGCCGGCGCGCATTCGCGAGAGACAACAGCATCAAGCCGATACCCAGCCAGAACAGGCACGGCCACACCAGATAGCGGTCCGAGAATACCTGTTCGGGTATTTTTTCGAGGTAATCCAGGCGACCAACGCCGATCAGGCCTGCGGTGGCCGCTGCGAACATCATCAGTGCGAAGGCAAGCGTTCTTGTCGCTGTCATCGGTCCGCGCCGGCGCGCCTTGGCGACCACGCTCGCGACCATGATGGTCAAACCGACCGAGCCGATCAGCGTCGCCCCACTGCTTTTCCATTCCACGTGCAGCAGGCTTTGCAGGAATTTTGCCGAGTGCGTCATCGCCAGGCCCAGCGGCGTGTTTATCACGAATCCAAGGGGCTGCGAATCGGCCAAACCCAGCCAACCGGTGATCCATGGCGATGCCAGCCAGCGCGCGGACACGACCATCGAATCCAGTGGTCGGAAGTCCAGCGACTGGCGCACGCTGCCATTGCCGGCGAGGACGAACAGATACAGCCCCAGGCACAACACCGCGACGGCGACGATGATCAGGATATGTCGCCAGCGTGCCCCCAGCATCCACGCCAGCGCCAGGAAAGTCGGGAAAAGCGCAACACCTCCGGCGAAGGAGAACGTTGCCAGCATGCAGGCGATTGCCGCGCCGACCATCCATCCAGCGCGATCATCGGACACTGCGCGGCGCACCATCAGCGAGCCTGCTATGCCGCAGAACATGACGAGATAGACATGTTCCGACTCGGTGCCATGCAGCAACATGCGCGCATTGGCGAGCCAGAAAATGCCGACCAATGCCAGCATGACCCCCGCCGCCCGCACCAGCGCATCGGAGCTGGTTTCACGCCAGGCTGTGACTGCGATCACGCTCGCCGTGAGTATCGCGAAGAACGTCCCAAAGGCGATCTGCAGGTACTGGTTGGCCGCGAAAAGATGTATTTCCGCGACCCGAAGCAGAGCCGGGATGATCGGACGATGGCCGTTCTCCATCACCAGCACGTTGTCCGGGAACGGCATGCCGAGGTAATGGGTGTAGGAGCGGAATTGATCGAAGGCGAGTTGCGGCCAGGCGTAGTTCGCAATTGCGACCAGCGAGGTCATGGCGTACCAAAGTCCGGCCAGGATCAGCCAGCCGATCAGCAGCCTGCTCACGACTCGCGCGATCAGTGAGGCGTTTGCGTCACGGCCGGAAAGCGCCACTAGCATCCCGTGTTTTTCACTCCCGGTCGCCTGACCCACGCCGGCTACGGTTTCCGCGCTGGCCGGGTCAGGATGGCTGGTCATGGGCACGGAAGATCCAGAACTTCGAGGTCAGGTAGTTGAGCACCGCGCCAGCGCCCGATCCAGCGGCAACGCCGATCACCGGCCAGTCGAGGGCGAGCGGCAGCAGCCACAGCACGATGACATAGGTGCCGTAGTTGAGCACGAAGCCAGCGGCCATGGCGATCAGGTAGCGCGTCAGCTCCGCGCGACGATTGGCGTAGCGCCGCTTGCCGGCAAAGGTGTAGTGGCGATTGAAGGCCCAGGT
>JBATAQ010000088.1:0-14673 GCA_049661925.1 Dokdonella sp. | reverse complement strand
TCGACCTCTTGCATGCCATGCAAGCGCTCTCCCAGCTGAGCTATGGCCCCATGAGCAGGGGGCGAGAATATAGGTAGACAGCGCCGCCACGTCAACTGATTTCTCCGCACCGGGCCGATTTCGCACTGGGGAAAAACGCCGCAGTGTGATCCTGTCGTGGTCGTGTGCGCGCCGCGCGTGGACACGATTTGCGCGGATAAGGCCGCATGCTTTGCAAGGAGGCGACCATATGCCAGCCATCGAGCCGGGTGCCTGGTCAGGCCACTGATCCCTCAACGTCGGGGCCTTTGCGAGCTACCAGCAGTTGCTGTGCCACGTGCAACACGTTGGCCATGATCCAGTACAGCACCATGCCAGCCGGGAACGAATAGAAAATCACGAAGAACGAAACAGCCATGGCAGCCGCGATGTAGTGCCGCTTCCGGGAAGCAGCATTGGCGCCATCGCCCGGCGCGGTGAAAGTGGCGAGAACGATGGTCGCCGCGAGTACCAACGGCATCACATTCAGGTAGCTGCCAAACCATGGCAACTGCATGCCGATGGCGATCAGGTGATCTGGCTGCGACAGATCCTTGAGCCACAGGAACGATGCGCCACGCAATTCCGGTGCCTGTTCGAGAATCTGGAACAGCGCGATGAAGATCGGCAATTGCAGCAATACCATCAACAACGGCTTCATGCCTGCGGAGGGGCTGACGTTATGGTCCTCGTACAACTCGATGATCCGTTCGCTCTGCTCGCCGCCCTTGCAGGTTTGCCTGATTTCTTTCAGCTTCGGTGCAAGCTTCGCCTGGATTTCGTTGAAGTGCTTCTGCTGGCGAAGCGCACGGCGAGCGAACGGATAGGTAAACGCTCGCACCAGCACTGCCACCAGAATGATCGCGACACCCCAGTTACCGGTCAGTGCGGCCAGCCACTGCAGCAGGTCGAGCAGCCAGAAACATAGCGTTTGCATCCAGCCCCAAAGGCCGGAAAACATTACATCACGCCCGGCCTCAGGTGCCAACGCTGCTACTTGCGCGGAAAACGCCATGACCAGCAGCACCAGCACCATCCATGCACGGCCGGACATCGGATAGCGTCTGAGCAGTGCATTCACCCTTGATCGCTCCAGGACTTACTCGCCAACCCCGCCATCGGTTCCGTCTTTTTTGCGTGCCTTGCGCTTGCGGATGCCCAGCAAGACCAGTAGCCGATGCCACCAGAGTTTCGCGGTGAGTGCGATCGCTGCGATAGCCGCGATGACACCCTGCACGATCATGCTGCCGGAGCCTGGGTCGATGTAGGCATAAGCGGGGGCGCACAGGACAGCAAACAGCGCTGCGAAAAGAATCACTCGATTGAAATGGCTCATGGGGCCTCCGTAGCGGATCGGCTCGTGACAGCGGCGTCACGGCGAAAACTGTTCTGCAACAAATACAGGGTACGTTCGGTACCCTGCACACTTTCGGCGCGCAGTATATGAAAATATTTCGAGAATGCCGCCTCGAAATGCCCTTGGTCGTACTCGTCGAAGACATCCTCGCGAGCGCTGAGCAATCGCTTCACCTGGCTATCCGCCTTGGGGACGAACTCGATGATGAGGTGCTCGCACACCTGCGACATGAACTCCGCAACCTTGACCAGTGGCACATTGTTGGAGATGGCCAGGTGATGGATCAGGGCCAGGGCCATGGCGCAGTCAACCGGGCCGCGTGAAACCAGCGAATCGCGCTCCGTGCCGCTCCAGCCAAGTCCCGGGCTGGGATTTGTCAGATCGAGCAAGAGCGGAAGTGGCTGTGGCCCAGCGTCCCGTTTCGCCTGCCGATAATTGCTTTCCACCGCGGCAGGGTCGATATCGAAGGCCACCGTGGAAGCACCGCCGCTGCTCGCAATCCGGCTGAATACGCCGGTATTCGCGCCGAGGTCCCAGACCCGCTTCGGGCTGATGGAGGCAAGGTATTCGCTCACCAGCTTCTGTTTGTGATCGAACGCAGTGTCACTGTAATTGGTGGCCTGGTAGTACTCGCCCCATTCCGTGCCGGCGGGATCCCAGCTCAGTTTTTCGGTGATGCTGCGCAGGCTTTGCAACAATCCGACCAGTCCGACCCGAGAAACCTTGACGCTGCGTTTTGGCTGGGCGCCCTCGGTGGAGGAATGGGCCTGCTGGCTTCGTGCGTGCCAGTGGATGTGCATGGCAAGACCCAGCCGCCAGCGAGTGCTGCGCGGCAACAGCTTGCTCGCCAGGTCAAGCGGCACACCGTCGATATTGGTGCGCAGCAGCTGGTTGAGCCGGATGTCGGTACGCGCCATCAGCGCCAAAGGGGCCAGAAAGTGCTGGCAGAACTGCCGATATGCCACCCACGGCAGGCCTTCGTTGTAGGACTCGAACGACAGCGTGTCGATCAGCATCGGCTTGCCTTGCTGGAATTGCACGTTGTAGGCCGATGCATCCTTGAGCGACATGCCATGTTCGAGCGCCAACAACTGCACGTCCAGCGTCAGCAACGCTGCGTCCTGGAGCTGACTGAAGGACCACTCGTAGGGGTAGGAGATAAAATCAATCAGCGCAGGCCGCACGACTTTGTATGCGTCCATAGTCACCGCCGTCGCCGGATCCCACTCATCGTGAGTCACTAACCAGCCACGTTTGGTCAGCGCCTCATAAAGACCCGACGTCATCAACTGGTCGTAATGCGCGCGACAGGCCTGATTGATCTGACGAAGCAGCACACCATCGCGTTTGAAAACGAACCCCGCAGGGTCGCGAAAGGAAGCCGGCGAGATAGTTACATCGCTACCCGGCGGAGCGTCGGTGCCGGGCTTTGTTCCTGATTGCAGATTGTCGATACCGTTCAAAAGTTGAATCCTCTCTTGCGTAAATACTGGCCCATCATCGCCTTGGCCTGATCGTTTGTGGGCAGATCGTTCGTGGGGCATTTGTCCTGATAGCCGACAACTGCGCCAGAGGTGATCTTTTCGTCCTCCAGTCGCATCATGTACCAGCGCTGGCAGACGACCATTCCGACTAGATCGACACCGTAGGTGGGAGGTCCCAGATCAGCCACGCGCGCCAGCACGTCCTTCTCCTTAGTCTTGAAATGCGACCTTTCCATCCGAAAGATGCTGAATACGGGCCGGTCATGGTCCAGGTCGTCGCGCAACAGTGACCTACCCTCCATCCACGACGGTATCTTTACCTTGAGGTAGTCGAGCACCGTTGGTGCGACATCGAGCAGCTGAGTCGTCCTGGTCAGATGACCTTGATGGGCACCGTTTGGAAACAGGAATATCAGCGGCACGGGCGACCTGAAATCCCAGCCCTTGTTGTGATCGGACGTATAGATGATCAGGGTGTTCTTGAGCTGATTGCTCTGCTTGAGCATGTCGATCAGTTGACCAAAATACTGGTCGGATTCGAGAATGGAGTCGTCGTACTCGGCCTTCTCAAGTTCACTTTTCTTGTCAAATTTCCGCGCCGAAAAATGGCGCTCCTTCGGATGGAAGCTGCAGCAATGCGTTCCCATCAAATGGATGTGGATGAAGAACGGCTGCCTGCTTTGGGTGATGAAATCGGCGACGCGATCCATTCGGGTCTGATCGGAAGTGCCGTAGACCTTGGCGGCATCGGTGGAGGTCACCTCGGCGTAGGTGTCGACCATCGGTTTGATGAAGAGCAACTGCTGAACGCGGCTGGCCAGACGTTCATACAGGTTGTCGCCGAGCAGCAGCGGATTCTGTAGTGCCAGTGCCGTCCTGCTGCCGGAAGCACGTTCAACTTCGCGACCATTGGCGGAATCAAACGAGTCTTTCCAGTTCAGGTCGGGACCGTCCGCGTAGTAGCGAACGGTTTCCTGGAGATTGCGATAGCCAAGCTCATGCAGAATCCTGGGCAGATTTTCATAGGCATCAGTCCCTTGCAGCGTGTAGGGCGGATACAGGACCTTTGTCGTTGCCGGATACTTTCCGGTCATCATCGATGTGAGTGATCCGGTGGACCAACCGGAGTTCGTGAACGCATTTTCTGCAACCAACGCCTGGTCCATGAAAGGGTCCAGATGGGGAGTCGTCGCGCGGGCATAGCCGTAGGCGGACATGCTCTTTGCGTTCACGCCATCCGACGCGAACATGACGATATTCGGCAGGTCAGCAGCCCCTGGATCACGGACAACCGTACCTTCGAGCAGCTGGCCGGAGTCATGGAACGACCACAACAGCCCGACGCCGGACGCCAGCAGTAGTGCCGCAGCAATTGCGGGGCGCAAGGAAATCCTGGTCGGCGTGCGCCGAACATGCAGCACAAACGCGACGACGGCCAGAAGCCAGTAGATCGGTTTGGTGAGAGCGGTTGTCTTGACGATGCCCCAGCCAAATGCCGTATAGGTGAAATTGTCCACCAGCATCAGCATGATCGCGACCGCGATCAGGGATGGAACGACTCGAAGCAGCAACTTCTGGCTCCAGCGAGCGTGGGTGTAGGCAGTGAGCGCCCAAGCCACCAGGCAAAAAACCAGATGCACCAGAAGTGCCGCCAGCAGGAACGGCAGCGCGCCCACCAGGACGGCCGTCAACTGGGTGGATACCGACCATGTTCCGAGAAAAGATGGCTTCGTGGCAAGAAACAGCCACTCCAGCAAAACATAGGCGTAAGCGTAGAGACTCACGCGTGCTGACGAGCTTGTGTACTCAGCGCGAACCGTCACTCTTTCTCCCTTTGCCCCTTACGGGCAGACCCCCACAGACGTTACGTCGGTGAATGTAACACGGCGATGTAAATGCTTTCCCCGACACGCAGTGCGGAAGCTGGATGGAGACTCATCAGCATAGCGATGGATCAGTGCTGCTGATCCAGACGAATGGCATATATCGCCATGCCGTTGTCGATGTCCTTCAGCCAGTGCACGTGACCGAGGCCAGCCGCGTGGGCGATGTCAACCTTGCGGGCGGCCGATGTGAAGACCACGTCACCGCGAGTTCTCGCGGCAGCGAAATGCCAGGATCGGTCGCTGCCATTGTCGGCGCGTCGCAAGTGTTTGGTGTCGCGCACCCAGTCGATCAACACGTTGCGATTCATGTCGGGCGAATCGATGACGATATTGCTGCCATCCATGCCCGGGAAATGGCCGCCACCGCTGGCGCGGTAGTTGTTGGTGACGACGACGAACGTGTGCTGTGGTTCGACCGGCTGTTGGCGATAGCGAAGGTCACGGATCCGATCACCTTCGGGCCGGGTCACGTCGATGAAGTAATGGATGCCGCCCTGGATGACATCGAAGTTGTAGCCCGAGAACTTGCGATTGATCAGCTCCTGCGCTTCCGTCTTTGCCGGATCGATTCGGTTGAACCGATGCGCAGAAAGTTCCAGCCATGCCTTCAGGCCAGCACCGCTGACTTTCACGGCAGCGAGCGTGTTCGGATAAAGGTAAAGATCGGCGGCGTTGCGAATGGCAAGCGGGCCAGTCGGAATGTCGGTGTAGTCGGTCGCTCCGCCGAACCCACTCTTGAACGGCGCTGCGGCAGACAGCACGGGCACGCCTTTCAACGCCGGTAGATTTTCGCCGATGTAGCGTTCGGCGTATTCGCGCTGCGCCATGTTGACCGGTTGCAACGCAGTCACGTCGCCCACTTCGGCGAAGTAGCTGGTCATCGCAAAATTGCTGTCGCCGATTGGCGTGGAGACATATTTGATGGTCGCCAAGTGTTCGTCACGCACTGCCTCTTCTATGGCGGGGTTGGCTGCGACCATGCTGCCATCGGGCCGCTTGATG
Organism: Dokdonella sp.; assembly: GCA_049661925.1. Lineage (GTDB taxonomy): Bacteria > Pseudomonadota > Gammaproteobacteria > Xanthomonadales > Rhodanobacteraceae > Dokdonella. Next base: position 8,926 of record JBATAQ010000088.1, on the reverse strand, counting down.
TTGCGCACCTCGGAATGAGTCGCCGCCGGATCGATCTGCCAGCGTCCGTCTCGGCTCACCAGGCCCAGTTCGATGATGCCGAGACTCTTGCCCCAGAAGTTGCCCATGACGGCAGGTTTGCCATGGATGAATCCTCGAACATTGTCGACATCCGGCATCGAGGCGAAGCGTGATTCGGGATTGTCGGGGTCGGGGAACGGTTGATGCGAGTGTCCGAGCAACAAGGCATCGATGCCAAGCACCTGGGCGAGGTACCAGTTGGCGTTCTCCATGGCCGAGCTGTAGGGCGAGGTGTCGATACCACCGTGTGAAATCGCGATCACCAGGTCGACATGCTTGGCCCGCAACTCTGGCAGGTAGCGTTTGGCAGCTTCGACCAATCCCATCGTCGTCACCTTGCCTTCCAGCGAGGTCTTGTCCCATTCAAGGATCGACGGCGGCGTGAAGCCAAGCACTCCGATGCGGATTGGAACGCTCGCATGCGAGCCATCAGCGCGGACGATATCGAGGTTGCGGTCCAACACAAGATACGGCGCGAACAGCGGGTTGCCAGATTTTGCGTCGAACACATTCGACAGGACGAGAGGAAAGCCTGGCCCCTGGCACTGCTTGCTGGTTGTGCCGACCGCTGCCATTGGCGTGCCGGTCACTTGTGAAAGGAAGGGCAGGCCGTAGTTGAATTCGTGGTTGCCGATGGTGCCGGCGTCGTAGCCCAGCCCATCCATCGCCTTGTACATCGCCAGTTCTTCTGCGCAGGCAAGTGGTTGCGCGCGCGCCTGCAGGTCGGCCAGCGCGGTGCCCTGGATGGTGTCGCCGGCATCGAACAGCATCGTATTCGGGTATTGCTGGCGCGCTTCGCGAACCAGCGTCGCCAGGCGCTCGAAACCCAGCGACGTGTCTTCGTTGAGTTGGTAGTAGTCGTAACTGAGCACGTTGCTGTGCACGTCAGTGGATTCGAGCAGGGCCAGCGTCGTGCGCACGCCATCGGCAACGTGATCGCGTGGAGTAGTCGCGCACCCGGTCAGCAGCAACGCACTCGCGAGCAGGCAGGCTTTCAATGTCGCGGAAACGAGTTTCATCGGGATTCGCGGTGCGGGGACAGGGACATCATTCTGCTTCACGACGTGAGTGGGCGATAGCGCCATGCGTGACCAATGGCCCGCTTGCGCAGACGCGAATGCAGGCGCAGCCTGCGGGTTACTTGAGCGGAGATCCCCATGACCTTTCCACGCGTTTCGGCGAGCATCGTTTGCGGTTTGTTGGCATTCGCCAGCACCAGTCTGGCTGCACAAGCGCCGGCACCTGACAAGGGTGAAGCTACGTTTCGTGCACTCTACAAACAGTTGGTCGAGATCAACACGACATTGTCATCGGGCAGTTGCACCAAGGCTGCCGAGGCGATGGCCAAACACCTGCGTGATGCCGGCTTCGCGGCCAGCGACATGAAAATCCTGACGCCAAAAGACCGCCCGAAGGACGGCAATCTGATCGCCACCTTGCCCGGCAAGGATAGGAACGCATTGCCGATCCTGCTGCTGGCGCATCTCGACGTGGTCGAAGCCAAGCGCGAGGACTGGGAGCGTGATCCGTTCACGCTGGTCGAGGAAGGCGGATTCTTCTACGCTCGGGGCAGCAGTGACGACAAGGCGATGGCTGCCGTGTTCGTCGACAGCCTCGCGCGCTACAAGGCAGAAAAATTCATCCCACAGCGCGACCTTAAAATGGCGTTGACCTGCGGCGAGGAAACGCCGGACACCTTCAACGGCGTCGACTGGCTGATCAAGAACCATCCCGAAGCATTGAAGGCCGCGTTCGCAATCAACGAAGGTGCCGGTGGTGAACTCGACAAGGACGACAAGCCGATCGCGTTGCAGGTGCAGGCCGGCGAAAAGATCTACCAGGACTTCACCCTCGAATCGACCAACAGCGGCGGCCACAGCTCGCGGCCGATCAAGGAGAACGCCATCTACCATCTCGCCGCCAGCATTTCGAAGATCGGTGCCTTCCAGTTTCCGATTGCGCTCAATCCAGTCACGCGCAGCTACTTCAGCACGCAGGCCGAACTGTCGCCCGCCAGCGTTGCCAACGACATGCGCGCACTGCTTGCCAGTCCGCCTGACCAGGCCGCCGCTGATCGTCTTTGGGACGTAAACGCGGGCTGGAACAGCATGATGCGGACCACGTGCGTCACGACGATGATCAATGCTGGCCACGCGCCGAATGCCTTGCCGCAACGTGCCCGCGCCAACGTCAATTGCCGCATCCTGCCAGGCTCGAGCGTCGAAGAAACACTGGATACTCTTAAAACTGTCGTCGGCGATGACAAGGTCGCCGTAACCTTGTCAGCCGAGCCGAGTTCAAAGTCGATCCCGCCAACCCTGACGCCTCAGATACTCGACCCCGTGAAAGCCGCCGCTGAAGAAATATGGCCGGGCGTTTCCATCGTGCCCACCATGTCGACCGGGGCCACCGACGGGCGTTTCCTCAATGCGTCTGGCGTGCCGACGTATGGCATGTCGGGAATGTTCCACGACGCAGAAGGTAGCCGGGCGCACGGATTGAACGAACGCATTCGGGTGAAATCGCTGCTGGATGGCAGGCGTTTTCTGTACCAAGTGGTGAAGCGTTACGCGGCGGACGCGAATCGCTGAGCGAAACGTCGCGTTTAGGCCCGACGGTCCCGGCGGAACACTGGCTCGATACCTGTGACGCGCGAAGTGGCTTGCCCGCACGACTTGCGTTCCAATGGCACTTGTCATACGCTTATGACAAGTGCCATTGATGATCGCCATGAATAGTCCTGACCTCCGAATCAACGCGCGACTCACCGACGAAGACGCGCGCCGCTTCCGCGAATTGCAGCAGCGCGAAGGCCTCTCAGCATCGGAGCTGTTACGCAACGCCTTGCGCGAGTATCACGCGGCTCGTGTGCGCCCGCGAGCGAACGCGGAAGCGCTGCTCGCTGCGGCAGGTTTCATCGGTGCGGACGACGGTCCGGTCGATCTGTCCTCGCGCTACAAGCACTATCTCGGTGAGGCGCTGGACAACAAGCTTGCATCGCGAGTGCAGGACGGCGAAACGCGGTGATCCTTGCCGACAGCGGTTTCTGGATCGCACTGGGCAGCCAACGTGACCGTCACCATGCTGCCGCTCGCGATGCCTTGTCTCGGTTCGGTCGCGAAGGCTTCGTCAGTACCTGGCCGGTGTTGACCGAAGTGACTCATTTGCTGTCGTCGCGGGTCGATCCATCTTCGGCCATCGCGTTTATCGACAGCGTCGCGCAAGGCGCGTGCGCGATTCCCGATCCCCCGGCCGATGCGTTATTTCGCGCCCATGCGCTGATGAATCGCTACCGCGACCTGCCGATGGACCTCGCTGATGCTTCGTTGGTCATCCTCGCGGAAGATCGCGAAGATGGCCGGATACTGTCGACTGACCTGCGCGACTTCCATGGTTATCGCTGGAAGAACACTCGACCTTTCACAAATTTGCTCTTGACGGCTTAAAGAGTCGCGCAGATCCATCGTGCATAGCCGCGTCCGCCAGGGATGGTCGGATCGATCTGCTACCCTTTTGCGCCCCGTTTCGTTGCACACCCGCGCCATGAGCATCCGCACCCGCTTCGCCCCCAGCCCGACTGGCTACCTGCACATTGGTGGCGCACGCACGGCCTTGTATTGCTGGCTTGAAACCAAGCATCGAGGCGGCGAATTCATCCTTCGCGTCGAAGACACGGATCGCGAGCGCTCCACCGATTCCGCTGTCCAGGCCATTCTCGATGGCATGAATTGGCTCGGCCTGACTCACGACGAAGGCCCGTACTACCAGACCTTGCGCATGGACCGCTATCGCCAGGCTGCAGAAGATCTGGTCAAGGCCGGCAAGGCTTACTACGCCTACGAGTCGAAAGAGGAAATCGAGGCGATGCGCGCCGCCGCCATCGCTTCCGGCGAAAAACCGCGCTACAACGGCCACTACCGCGACAGCAGTGAACCGCTGCGCGATGACCCGAATCGGGTCATTCGTTTCCGCAATCCCACCGATGGCAGCGTGGTTTTCGATGACCGCATCAAGGGTCGCATCGAATGGGCCAATGCCGAACTCGACGATCTGGTGATTTTTCGTTCTGACGGTTTCCCGACCTACAACTTCGCGGTCGTCGTCGATGATATCGACATGCGCATCACCGACGTGATACGCGGCGACGATCACGTCAACAACACGCCGCGCCAGATCAACATCTACCACGCGCTCGGCGCGCCGGTGCCGCAGTTCGCGCACCTGCCGATGATCCTTGGGCCGGATGGACAGAAGCTATCCAAGCGGCACGGCGCGGTCAGCGTCATGCAATACCGCGACGACGGTTTCCTGCCGCACGCGCTGCTGAACTATCTGGTTCGACTTGGCTGGTCGCACGGTGATCAGGAGCTGTTTTCGGTCGAGCAGATGATTGAGCTGTTCGATGTTGGCGACGCCAATGTTTCGGCAGCGCGCTTCGATCTGGAAAAACTCTCGTGGATCAACCAGCAATACATCAAGAATGACGATCCGGCGGAAGTCGCGACGCACCTGCAATGGCATCTCGCCGAAGCGGGCATTGATCCGTCGCTGGGTGGGCCTGATCCCGTCGATGTTGTGATCGCCTTGCGCGAGCGCGCTCAGACGCTGAAGGAAATGGCCGACAAGGCGCGCGTCTGGTATCAGCCTTTGACGGCGTACGACGAAGCAGCGGTAGCGAAGCATTTGAAGGCACCGACTGCACTGCCGGCTTTGCATGCCGTGCGTGGACAGATCGAAGCGCTCGCACAATGGACGCCGCAAGCCGTGCATGACGCGATCAAGGCGGCGGCTGAAGCTATCAGCGAGGGCATGGGCAAGGTGGCCCAGCCACTTCGCGTTGCCATCACCGGGACCCAGGTTTCGCCATCAATTGACCACACCGTGTATCTCGCAGGCAAGGACGAAGCGCTGGCACGGATAGATCGCGCGATCATGTTGTCCAACGGTTGAGCGACACATCCCGAGCCGGCGCGAGAACCTCAGATGAGCACCGAATGCACCCTGCAAGCCTACAGCCAGCTTGACCCGACCGATCTTGAAGCGGCCCAAGACATGCTCGATGCCTGTACGGCCATCATCCTGTCGCCGCAACTGTGGTGGTGGATGCTGGGCCTCACCCTATTCTTCATCGCCGTCGGCGGGTTGATCGGCTGGCGCAAAGGACGCCTCAAGGCTGGAATCATCTGGAGTGCCATCCTCGGTCCCTTCGGATGGCTCGTCGTCGCCTTGATGTCGCCGCTGCCAGCTAAACCTGCAGTACCGACCCCGCCTACCCGCCCGAACTGAGACGCCGCAAGCTGGCGTGTATTATTCCGATTCGTCCCGATATTGATGCCATGACTGCCAGCGAACGCCACGGCCTGCACGAACACCGCCACGAACCTGACGCCTTCATGCGCGCGGTCGCGGCCAATTGCGAACTGCGTGGATTGCGGCTGACTCCGCTGCGCGAGCGCGTGCTGAATCTGGTGGCCGCGTCGCCGATTCCGGCCAAGGCCTACGACCTGCTCGACCAGCTCAAGGACGAACATTCCAGCGCAGCCCCGCCGACCATTTATCGTGCCCTGGATTTCCTGCTCGAAAACGGCTTCATCCACAAGCTGGAATCGATCAATGCCTACGTCGGCTGCCATCACCCGGCCGAATCGCACCAGGTGCCATTTCTGATTTGCGATGTGTGCTCGAAAGCCACCGAGGTCTGCGACGAACGCGTCGCGCGATTGCTCAACACGCAGGCTCGTGAGCACGGTTTCAAGCCGCGCGAACAGACCATCGAAGTACACGGCACCTGCGCCACCTGCGCGGTCGCTTGAGCGCGTTCACATTGCGCTTCCACGCGAGAGCTCCGGTTCGAGTCATCCGCCACGCATGAAGCTCGCCATCCTGTCCCGCAACAGTCGCTTGCACTCGACGGCGCGCCTGGTCGCTGCTGCGCGCCAACGAGGTCATCAGGTGCGCGTGCTCGATCCACTGCGCTGCTACATGCGCATCGCGGCTGGCGAGTTCGAGATTCACTACAAGGGTCGCAAGCTGACCGGTTTCGATGCGGTCATTCCACGGATCGGCGCGTCGATCACGTTTTACGGCACCGCAGTGGTGCGCCAGTTCGAGTTGATGGGTGTGCATGCAGCCAATCGATCCGATGCGATCCTTCGCGCCCGTGACAAATTGCAAGCCCTGCAATTGTTGGCGAGCGCACGCGTGGATTTACCAACCACGGCATTCGGCGACTATCCGGACGACACGGCCGATCTTCTCGCCATGCTCGGCGCGCCGCCGCATGTCATCAAATTGAACGAAGGCTCGCAAGGGCAGGGCGTGTTGCTCGCTGAAAAGACCAGTGCGTCGTTGGGCATGGTCGAAGCGCTGCGTGGCTTGCGCGCGAATTTCCTGGTCCAGGAATTCATCGCGGAAGCGGGCGGCGCGGACCTGCGTTGTTTCGTCGTGGGTGATCGTGTTGTCGCGACGATGCGGCGCCAGGCGCCCGAAGGCGAATTCCGCGCAAACTTGCATCGCGGTGCCACGGCGGACCGCGTCGAGCCGAGTGCGCAGGAATCGGCTGTCGCGATCCAGGCGGCGCAACTGATGGGCCTGGCAATCGCCGGCGTCGACCTGCTGCGTTCGGATCGTGGCCCGCTGGTGCTGGAAGTGAACTCTTCGCCCGGATTGGAAGGCATCGAAGCGGCCAGCGGCGTCGACGTGGCTGCCGCCATCATCGAACACCTCGAACGGTCCGTTCCCGCACCAGCGCTGGGCCGTCGTCGGCGTTAACGGAACCGTTCGCGCCAGCTAACGGCGCTTTAAGAGTTCGACGCCTAGACTCCGCCAACCACGGTGGCTCCATCGTCCTTTCCGTCAGGCGGGACGGTGCTTGCATCAGGGTAATCGAGCAGCTCTTTTGGCCCAGGCCGACGTTTTCCCCTTTGGCGTCGCCTGGGTCATTTCTTGTCCCGACCTTCCGTTTTGTCCCGATCATATGAATGGTCGCGCGACGCGGCGACTCCGTTCGCTTCCCGATACTCCGAACTCCGGCTATTCTCCACCTATGCGCATACTCGTCATTGAAGACAACAGCGACATCGCGGCAAATGTCGGCGACTATCTTGCCGACAAGGGCCACGTGGTCGATTTCGCCGGCGATGGCGTAACAGGCCTGCATTTGGCGGTCGTCAACGAGTTCGACGTAATCGTGCTCGATCTCGGCTTGCCCGGAATGGATGGCCTTGAGGTCTGCCGAAAGCTTCGCCAGGAAGCCCGCAAACAAACGCCAATCCTGATGCTGACCGCGCGAGACGCGCTGGACAGCAAGATCACCGGTTTCGAATCCGGTGCCGACGACTACATGGTGAAGCCGTTCGCATTGCAGGAACTCGCAGTGCGGCTTGAGGCACTTGGTCGTCGCGGCAAGGGACCCAAGAGCCGCATCCTGCATCTGGCCGACATGACCTTCAACCTCGATACGCTCGTCGTCGTGCGTGGTGACAAGTCGATCCAGTTGAACCCGATCGGCCTGAAGCTTCTACAGGCATTGATGGAAGCTGCGCCATCCGTCGTTACTCGCCAGGATCTGGAAACGCGGGTCTGGGGCGAAGAGCTGCCCGACAGTGATTCCCTGCGCGTGCATATCCACGGATTGCGCGCCGCCATCGACAAACCGTTCGACAAACCGCTGATCCACACCCGCCACGGCATCGGCTACCGGATGGTCGATCCGGATGCAGTACCGGCGTAGGCTTCGCAGCCGAATCATCGTCTCGTTCGCGCTGTTCGGGCTTGGCCTGACAGCGCTGTTCGCCGTTGCCAGCATCTCGATGCGGCATCGCCTTGAAGATCAGTTGATCAACAAGACCCTGCTGCAGGAAGTCGACAACTTCGTCGAGTTCAAGCGCGAACACCCCGAACCAGAAGCATTGTTCCGGATATCGTTGTTCGATCTCGAAATCTGGAGCGCGCGGCGTTTTGCCAACGTGCCCTTCGAACTGCGCCAGTACGACGCTGGCGTGCACGATGTCGACACGGTCTGGCCGGACGGCAAGAAACGCTGGACCAAGATGGCCGTTTTTCGAAACGATCAATACTGGGCGGTGTTGCGGTTTGACCAGGACGCGCAGCAACTGCGAACGCAGCAGCTATTCGTCATGTTGGGCTTGGCGGTCGCGCTGTTCGCGGTGTTGTCCTTGCTGATCGGCTTCTGGCTGTCGCGTCGTGTCATCAGTCCGCTTACTGACCTTGCCGATCGCATCACCCGCTTTCGGCGCACCGGCGAACGCGAGCTGCTTGCGCCGCATTTTGCAAACGACGAAGTCGGCCAGCTCGCATCGGCGCTCGACGAATATGGCAATCGTCTGACCGACCTGGTCGAACGCGATCGCGACTTCAACGCCGATGTCAGCCACGAACTACGCACGCCACTGGCGGTGATTGCGACGACGACCGAACTGATGCAAGGCATGGACCTGCCCGAGAAGGCGCAGGAACGCTTGCGCCGCATTGAGCGCGCAGTGCGTCAATCGGCGGAACTGACCGACGCGCTATTGTTGCTCTCGCGTCGTGAAAAGCGTGCGCCGACCAACGGCGAAACCACCGATGTCGTTCGCGTCGTCGAACAGGTCGTCGACGTGATGCGACCGCACCTCAAGAACAAACCGGTCGAGGTGAAGGTGATAGTTGACGAGCCCTTGATCGTCTCGGCGCCGTCGTCCGTGCTGTCGGTGGCGCTTAGCAATCTGGTCGGCAACGCATTCAAGTACACGCCGTCAGGCGACGTGACCGTGATCGTGGGCCATGGTCGAGTGGCGGTGGAAGATTCCGGCCCCGGCATCAAGCCCGAAGATGCGGAAAAGCTTTTCCAGCGCGGTGTGCGCGG
>JBATAQ010000087.1:0-7368 GCA_049661925.1 Dokdonella sp. | reverse complement strand
ATGGCGCGGCCAATCCCGCGGCTGGATCCCGTAACCAATACGGTGTTGTCGGCTAGCAAATTCGCTCCTTGATTGTCATGACGATTACAGGCGCAAAAACTCGGTGGGATCGTCCGGCTCGAAGACGTTCAATGCAACCGTGATCAGCTCGCGATCACCGCTACTGATCATGCAGATGAACTGCCCCATGCCATTGTCGGCCAAAAACTCGCGGCGGATCGAGACGGTAAGGCACATCCCCGGCGTAAATCTCGAGATCGCACTGGTGAAATTGCGCGTTCCAAGCAACAAACCAATTTTAGGTGATCCACCTTGCTCGCGGGCGCGCCAGCCGGCCCAGGCCGCAACCGCCTGCGCCATGTACTCGATACCCACCCAGGCGCCAACGCCGCCGCCGTCACCGAACACACCGCCAGAGGGCACAGTGACCTCGGCGATGAAATGCTCGTCACCGGCGTCGACCACACGGTCAAGCAGGCACATGGGGCCTCGGTGTGGGACCAGTTCTTCTATCGAATAAGTACGTGCTGGGCGCATCAGCCTGTCGCCAGGTTCGAGCGGGTATTGCACGACAGGCAGGCGCCGCTGAAAACGCGTGGGCGAGCAACGCCAGTGGGCTCTTTTTCGGATGCCATCGCGCAGTCGCTGGAACTCATGGCGACGTTGTTTCCTGCACCTGCGAGCGGATTTCCAGCTGGTACCCTTCCAGTTTGTTGTCCAGCCGCACGGTTCCCTGCCAGCGCGGTGTATCGCTTTCGTAGGCGATCCGGATAAGGGGTGTGTCACCGCGCAACAGCTCGCGCTGGCGAGGTTCATCGCGCAGCTGCCAGCCGACCGGCAACGTCGCTTGCAAATCGGCGGTCGGCCAAAAGGCATACTGGATATCGCGCATTATGCGCGCTGGATCGACCTGTACCGGCAGCAGTGGATGGCGTTGCACGTCCAGTGTTGCTCCATCCCAGCGCAATGAAAGCACGCGCTGGCCCATCGCGATGCCGGCAAGTCGAACCTGACTGGCATCAATTTCGAGCAAGATGTCCAGTTGGCGAGGGGCACTGCCCGGCAAGCCCTTGGCTCGCTTGAAGCTGAGGCGCTGGGTGAGGCTGACCTCACCACCAAACGTTTGAGGCGACAGCTGCGGCTCGGGAATTCGCGACGCCGGCAACGGCATGGTCGTGGCGCAGCCAGCCAACGCGGCCAGTGCAATCAGCGCGGCGGATCGCAGCAGCCACGCAACAGGCCTTCGACTGACGTCGACCATCACGCTACACATAACGTTTTCGAGTGCAGTCAGCTGTGCCCGCTTGGCCACATACCGATTGCTGGTGTCGCCGGCATGGCCGGCGAGAATCGAGCACATCATGCCGTCCGCGCCTGGTTAATCAGAACATCCCAAGCTTCGTGGAAAGTCACGTCGAAACCGCTGGCATAGCGACCTTTGAAAAAGGCACCAAACGTGCCGACACCACTTGGGTGCGGCATTGGATAGTCCGCCTGCCCGTCGCAACGCAGCCCGCTGGGCCTGCGCCGATGATCAGCACGTGCGTTGGTTCGACTCTCATGACACTCCGCAATTGAAGGATGATTCGGTGACCCCGGCCACCTGTGACAACTTGCCACTGTGGTGACGATAATGCAGGGCTCGGCGATCAAATACAAAGGCGGCTTTCAGTTTTTCGCGGTTCAAACCGCCGCCACGAAAAAGGGCGACTGCGTTTCCGCAGCCGCCCCGGTTGTGCGACACCGAAGTGTCGTTTGCTGCTACGCCCCGATCAGTTGCGCTTGACGCGATGGGTCCAGCCCAGGGTCCAGTCGTCGCTCGCATCGCGGAACGCACCGATATACGGCGCGCCGCTGAAAAACACGTCTTCGGTAACCAGACGACCGCCGTTGAGCGCGGGCGAACCCATCATCGGCAGGAAGCCATTGATCAGCAGCGGGTTGGCAACCAGGTTGCCCGCGCCGCTAACGCCGAAAAGGTTGGCGGCCGAACCGGCCGTCGCACCGCTGCCATCGCCAAAGCTGGTCGCGCACTGGATCAAGCTATGGTCGATAGTGAGGGCGGGGGTTCCGACCAACAGCGAGGTCGCCGGATTATTGACGGTCAGGCACGCTTTGCCGGCACGGTCGTAGCCGGTAATCAGCGCATTGATGATGTGGCCGCCGGTACCTTCCTTCAGGTTGATGCCGTTGCCGCCGGTCCCGTTGCCGATAAAGGTGATGTTGGCAACGCGCGGAATGGCGCGGGGCGTGGCATCAAGATTGTTGGCCTGGTTGGAGGCTTCGATGCCGTTATCTTCACCAAGACCGCTGTCGTTGGTCACGAGGCCGAACTGGATCTTGCCGCTGAAGCCTTCGTCCCAGTCGAAACCGTCGTCACCGCCCTCGGTGGCGACCAGGTACTTCGCGTTGACCGTACCGCCAAACCACTCGTAGCCATCGTCGCCGCCGCGGTAGGACTGCAGGTGCTCAAGCACGGTGCCGTTGCCGACCGCCTGGAAAGTGAACGAGTTGACTTCGCGGCCTTCCGTGAAGACATAGCCGGCGTAGCGAACCTGCACGTAACGCATCACGCCCGAACTGTCGTTCGCATCGTTACCGCCATAGCGCAACGCCGGATTGAACTCGCTGCGGCAGTCAAACGGTGCCGTGAAGCACTTGTTGTTGGGTGCGTTGCCGGACAACACCACACCGCCCCAATCCTTGGGCCGTGGCGTCGCACCGCGCTTGCCATCTTCGGGGCTGGTGAAGATGATCGGTGCGTACGGAGTACCGTCGGCGATCAGCTTGGAGCCGGGATTCACGTACAGATAATCGGCCGTGTTGCCGATGCCCGTGATGAGAGTGCCTGGCTCAATCGACAGGGTAGTCTTGTTGACGTTATCACCACCGACCGTTACCAGGCCGTTGAGCAACCAGGTGGTTTCGTTGGTCAGTGCAAAGTTGCTGGAAATATTACCGCTCAACACGCAAGAGCGCGGCGACGGGCCAGCCGTCGTACCCGACGGACAAGCTGTGAACTCACGTTTGACCACACAGCTGCGCGGCGGTGCGCCGTCGGCAAGGAACTGTCCGGGCCTGAGGTCCTGGGTGCGCGGGATCGCGTTGGCGATCGGGTCGCTGGCGTTCGCCGGAGTAAAGTTGACGGTCATGCGTGAGCAGCTTTCCATGCGAACGTCGAGGTTGCCGATGACGCCGTAGGTGGGAACGCCGTTGACCAGTCGCAGGGCAGCGACCGGCAGGCCCAGCTGTTCGTACTCGAACTCACCGGGTTCGAAATTGGTGGTGATGGAGACTGCATTGCCATTCGCGTCGAATGTGTTTCCGATCATGAAGACGGAAGAAAGACGACCATCTTCACGGACCAGATAATCGAAGTCCCAACCCTTGAGGCCGGTGGCGGCGGCATTGGTGTTGAACCACAAACCGTCCATGGCTTCGGAAAAGCGGATGGCGGCATGGGCGGCCGGTGTGGCAACGACGGCGGCGATGGACATCGCCAGCGCAAGTTTTGCGTGTTTGAATTTCATGGCAGAGTTCTCGTGAACGAAGGGAACGTCGCGCAGCGCAGTGCGCCGCAACGCAACGACCACGCTATCGATCCTTCGTTGCACACAGGTAACCGGGGTGTGACAGAACGCCGACAGTCCCGTGAAAGTCCGATGAAACCCCGCTAAAACCGCGCGATACGCGTATTACTCGCCCGAGCCCGGACGCCACTCCACGCTCAGCAAAAACTCGCGGCCCTTCTTGTAGCTACGCGTGCTCAAGCCGCCCTGGGTGTACTTCACCGACGGATCGAGCAGGTTGCGCAGGCGCAGGTTGAGTCGCCAGTCCGTCGCGAAGCGCTGCTTGAGGCTCAAGTCCAGCGCGTTGAATGATTCCTCGTAAACGTCCGGTTGGCCTTGCACGCCAACTTCGGAAATACGACGCCCGAATCGATTGAGCAACAGGGTCGCCTCGCGGCCCGCGTCGACATCGGTATAGCCGATCTGCAGGTTGCCAATGTAGGGCGACTGGCCTTGCAGCGGTCGCGACAGATTGGTCTGAAAGCTGGCACTGGCCGGATCAAGTTGCACCGTCGAGCGCAACCGGGTGAAGTTGACGCCAACCTGCCACGAGCTGAGATCGGTGTTGATCAGACCATTGTCATTGAGGAACGCCAGGTTGCGGGTGGCGTCGAACTCCACGCCATAAACGGTTGCGCTCTGCGCATTGGCCAGTTCCAGCAACGGTGACGAGCCCGGCACGCGCAATTTCTCGATCGGGTTGTCGAACTTCTTGTGGAACGCGCCGACCGACAGCGAATCAACGTCCGACCAGTAGTACTCCCAACGCAGGTCGAGGTTGCGTATGCGCGTTATTTCCAGATCAGGGTTGCCCAGCGTTTCAATGTCCAGTTCCGGGTCGGTGAACGGTGCACGCGCCAGCTCACGGAAATCCGGTCGCGACAGGGTGCGGCTGAAACCGGCACGAAGCTGGGCATTGTCGCTGTAGCGCCAGGTCGAAGAAGCTGCCGGCAACCAGATGCTGCCGCGATCGGTCGCCACGATCGGCGGCGCCGTCGCATTGATGATGCTGAAGGTGGTTACCTGCTGATCGTTGTTCTCGCGGCGTGCGCCCAGCGCGAGTCGAACCTTTCCTTCCAGGTCGATATCGGCATTGAAAAAGGCGGACTTGAGCGTCTGCTCGGCACTGTAGTTGTCGGTCGCGCGGGTGGTTTCGCGAAGGATGAACCCATCCGGCCGAATGTTGCCGGGCGCGAGGATGAGGTCGATCGGCTGTTCCAGGAAACCGGGTGTATCAAGCAACGGCGTACCTGGCGTCAGCAGGAAGGTGTAGCGGCGGAACGACGAATCACGATCACGGGTCAAGCGGCCGGCACCCGCGCTCAGCGCCAGTCGCGATGCATCGCCCCAGTCGAAGGGCAGCATCGCCTTGAAGCCATAGTCGTTTTGATCGTCGGACAATCGACCGAAGGTTTGCGCATTCCCATCCGACCGCGACGAGTACTCGCGGACGGTCGGGGTCAGGTAATCGAAGCGGTACTGGCGGGTGTTCGGCTCGTCGCGGCCGGCAGTCGCCTTGGTGTACTGCCAATCCAGTTCCAGATAGTTGGCGGTCGGAAAAACGTGATGACCGAACAGCTGGTTGGTCCGCAGCTGGTTTTCGGTCCATTTCAGTTCCGTAAAGCGCGAATCGACGTTGTCGACGGTGCCATCGCTGATCTTCACGCGGTCACTGGTCTGACGCAGCAGCAGGCTGGTAAGGCCAATCTTGTGTTGATTGCCGATATCCAGGCCCACGTTGATGAAGCCACTGGCGTCGATCGAGCGTTCCGTCACATCGACGTCGAGGTTGCCAATACGATCCAGGCCGGTGCTGCTGGCTGCATAGGTATTGCGCTCTTCCTGGTTTTTTTCCCAGCTCTGGCTGTACCGGACCGCCGCGACAACGCCCAGTCGCACATCTTCGCCGATCTTCCAGCCATCGCCGATGCTGGCGGAAAAGCTGGTGTCAGGGCCGATTTTCTTGTTGTAGATTCCATAACCGACACCCGCCAGGTCGCGACCCAGCGTCTGCAATTGCTGCGGGGTTGCACCGCCTGGGTTGAGCGAGGTTTGCGGACGTAAAAACGCGCCGTTCGCGGTCGCCGAAGCGAGTGAAGCCGGCAATTCCCTCGTGCCGTCGTCGTAACCGGTCCAGTCGCGCGCACCGCCAGCGTAGCGGTCGCCTTCCTTGCCGGTCGTGCCATCGATGTAGCCAAGACCGCCACTCATCTTGAAGAAGAATTTGGTCGGCACTTCACGGGTTCGCAACTGCACGGTGCCGCCGCCAAATTCGCCAGGCATGTCGGGTGAGTAGGACTTCTGCACGATCACGCCCGACAGCACGTCGTTCGGGAACAGGTCGAGCGGCACCACGCGCCGTGTGTAGTCGGGGCTGGGCACGCTGGCACCATTGAGCAGAACGCTGGAATAGCGTTCACCCAGCCCGCGAACGTAGATGTACTTTCCGCCAATAAGGCTGAGTCCGGTGATGCGCTTGAGCGTGGTCGCGACATTGGAATCGCCGGTCCGGGCAATCTGTTGGGCGCCCAAACCTTCGATAACCACCGACGACGTGCGCTTCTCGTCAAGGTACAACTCGGTCCCTGTTGGTTGCGCGCTGGTCACCTCGATACCTTGCAAACGGTCAACCGAACCGGCATCGGCGGACGCTTCCGGGTCGGGACCGGCGGCTGCTTCCGGCGCGGCGAACGCGGTGGACGAAAGCGTGAACAGGCAGGCGGTGATGGCGATGGCCAGTGCGCGACGGCGCGGATTTGGGGATGCGTTCATTGCGGGAGATCGTTGGCGTAGGAAGTGGCCGCCATGCTGGCGAACCAACCACCTAGTCTGTGTACCGACTGCGGCAATCGTGTGACAGTCAGCCGAACCCGTGTTCGAGCCGTTGCCAGAGCCTGCGACGGGTCCGCATCGCTCAGCGAGCTACCGAGCGCTTGCCCTTTTTCTTTTTCAACAGGCGCAATGCCAGGGTTTCAAGCTGACGCGGAGCCAGTCGACCGCTCGGCGGCAACAAGCGCAACAGGCTTCCGTCGCGCCATGCCTGGAAAACGCGCGGATCGATGTACGACTTGCGGCATACGGCTGGCGTATTGCGTAGTTCGCTGGCTACTTCCCGCACGACGTCGGCAAGAATCGCGGCAACCTCACGCTCGCTGGCATCCTCTTGCGACGGCGTGCGAGCAAGCGCGGCGATTGCCCGAACCGTTCCGCCCCACGTGCGGAAATCCTTGGCGGTGAATGTCTCGCCCATGGCGTCTTGCAGGTAGTCGTTCACCATGCCCGAATCGACCGGCCGATGGTCGCCGTCGTCGTCCAGATACTGAAACAGGTTTTGACCCGGCAACTGCTGGCACTGGCGAACGATGCGCGCCAATCGCGCGTCGGCGATGCTGACATCGTGGTCGATACCACCTTTGCCGCGAAAGCGAGAACTGATCTTTCCGCCGCGTTTGATCGCGGCGTGCCGCGAGCGCAACGTAGTCAATCCATAAGACCGATTGTCACGGGCGTACTGAGTGTTGCCGACCCGCACCAGCGTTTCCTCCAGCAGGCTGATCACCGTCGCCAGCACCTTGGCTTCTGGCAATCCAGGCAGCGTCAAATCGCGTTTCAGGCGTCGTCGCAACGCGGGTAACGCCGCTCCGAACTCCGCCAGCCGGCCAAATTTGCCGGTGTCGCGCGAGGTTCGCCATTCCGGGTGATAGCGATACTGCTTGCGCAGGCGTGCGTCGCGACCGGTCGCCTGCAGATGGCCATTCGGCGCGCCGCAAATCCAGACATCGGTGTAGGCAGGCGGCAC
>JBATAQ010000086.1:0-19757 GCA_049661925.1 Dokdonella sp. | reverse complement strand
GACGCCGATCTGGAGCACACCGATTTCAGCGATTTCGTGATTCCTGCCTGCGAGCATTGTGGCGGCATGGTCAAGCCCGACGTGGTGTTCTTCGGCGAGAACGTGCCGCGCCAGCGTGTTGACAGCGCCATGGGCTGGCTTGCTGCCTGCGACGCAATGCTGGTGGTCGGATCGTCACTAATGGTGTATTCCGGTTATCGCTTCGCCGTTGCAGCGAAGCGCCAAGGCAAGCCGATTGCGGCGATCAATCGGGGCGTTACCCGGGCCGATGACCTGCTTGACCTGAAGATCGACGAAGACTGCGCTGCCGCTTTGACCAGTTTGCTCGACTGACCCGTCAGAGCGTGGTTAGCTAGCGCTGAGTTGGCTCAGCAAGAGATTGCAGCGGGCCTACCTCGGCATGGCCCTGTGGGGGATCCCAGAGTTGATCCTGGGCCTGCCAATAGCGCTTCGGGTCCCAGTGACGCGCATCGTAATACTCGTCACCTCGCATGGATGGCAGACCCGTGGTGCGCAACGGAATGATCGTCAACGAACCAATAAAGCCGACGCGGCTACCGGTCATTTCACTGCGGGCGCGCCGCAATTCCCGATTCATGCGCGGCTGGGCCACGGCGTCGCCACACTCGTCGTACAAAGTCGCGCCGACTTTCAGCGCGGTCGCACGTTCGTCTTCGCTGAGTTTCGCCCAGTACTGTTCGCGTGCAATGAGGTAATCGCGATAGCCTCGCTCGGCGGCCAGGTCCATCCACGCATAAGCGGTCGGTCGGTCCCGAGCGACCACGTCGCCCTCCCAAAACATCGCCGCCAGCATCGCCTGGGAAGGCTTGTCGGCGTAGCGCGCGGCGCGGCGAAAATACGTTACTGCCTCTTCGCTACGGTCGGCTCGAAGCGCCTCGACGCCTTCGGCGCGCCAGCGCTGGTCAGGATGGTGGGCCAGATAACCTTTGTCGTTGACGACATCAGGATCACTTGCGACGGTCATGTCGCGCCATGGCAATCCGGCGGCGACAGCGGCTGCGCTGGAGAACAGTAATCCGATGATGAAGTAACGGAGAATCATGCGAACGCCGGGTCAGGTAGCGAATCGATTTGACGAATATAGCTCAGCCACAATCCACAAAAAAGCCCGGTCGCAAGACCGGGCTGAGGGGAGTTTCTGACGTTGTTACAGCGTTACATCGATGAATCAAATTCGCGGACCTGCTTTTCGGCTTCATCCTTGGAGATGCCGTAACGTTCCTGAACTTTGCCGACCAGATACTCGGCGTTGCCTTCGGCGACATCCAGGTCGTCGTTGGTGAGGTCACCCCACTTGGCCTGGATCTTTCCAGTGAGCTGCTTCCATTGGCCCTTGATGCGATCTTCGTTCATTGCGGTCTCCTGTCGTTCTGGGTAGTGCTGTATTGCAGTGATGCATTTCCGGTGCGCTGGCCGAGCGGCCAGCGCCGGAGGTGAAGCGCTTACATGGATTTCAAGCCCGTCGAGTCAACCGACTTCACGCCCTTGATCGTCTTCGCGGCGTCGGCGGCCTTGGCGGCTGTCGCGGCGTTATCAACGACACCGGTGAGGAACACCTTTCCATCGACCGTATCAACGGTGATCTTCAGCGTCTCCATGCCCTCGGTGGCAGCGAGCTGGGACTTCACCTTGGTGGTGATCCAGCTGTCGGTGACCGGCTGCGACGAATCCATCTCGTCCACCTGGTCCTTCTTCATGTCGGCCTTGTTCTCCAGCATTTCTTCCTTGGTTTCCATGCGGTCATCCTTCGCATCCATCTTGTCGTCCATGGCGTCCTTTTTCGCGTCCATCTTGTCGTCCATCCGCTCCTGCTTGGCGTCCATCGCGTCCTGCTTGGCATCCATGTTCTCGTTCATGCGTTCCTGCTTGGCGTCGATGGCGTCCTTCTTGGCTTCCATCGTGTCCTTGCTCATGCCGCTCTTGGCAGCAACCGTGTCGTCGGCCATGTTATTGCCGGCCATTGTCCTGTCGGCGGCCATGCCAGTAGCCGCAGCTGTTCCGGATGCGCCTGCTGCCATTGATGTTCCAGCGGCCTTGCTGTCCATGCTGCCGGACTTCATGGCGTCCTTTTTCATCGCAGGGTGCTTCATCGCCATGTCATGCTTGACGATACTGTCGTGCTTCGCGGCATCTTCCTTATTCATCATCGCGTCGTGCGACATCGTCTCAGCCATCTTCATGGTCGAGTTACTTGCCATCGTCGCCGAATCCTGCGCAATTGCAGATCCTGCTGTTGCGGCAAACGACATTGCGATGGCGGTAACGAGCATCTTGTTCTTCATGACATTCATGGCGATCTCCTGATTCAAGGGCCCCGAGGGGTAAGGTGCGGAAGCGCGAGCCATACAGCCCGCATCTTCTGCCTGCCACCATCATGGGACGCGCCTGTTTCACTCACCGTGAACAATGTGGATTTAACACCAACTACTGTTCAGTTTCGGCGCTCAATGCGACGTCGATTGCTAGAATCGCGCCCCATGACGCTCAACGCCCCGCAACGTGCCGCCATCGAATACTGTGACGGACCGCTGCTGGTGCTGGCGGGCGCAGGTTCCGGCAAGACGCGCGTCATCACCGAGAAAATTGCCTACCTGGTCCAGCGTCGGCATCTGTCGGCAGCGAAGATCGCAGCGATCACCTTCACCAACAAGGCGGCGCGTGAAATGCGCGAGCGCGTCGCCAAGTTGGTCAGCAGCAACGCTGCGGACGAGCTGACGGTTTGCACGTTTCACGCCCTGGGCCTCAAGTTTTTGCAGATCGAGCACGCTCGGGTCGGCTTGCGCCGAGGCTTTTCCGTGCTCGACGCAGACGACAGTCAGGGCCTGATCAAGGAACTCGCGCCGCAAGGCATCAAGAAGGATCAGCTCTGGGCCTTGCAGAACCTGGTGTCGCAGGCGAAGAACAATGGTCTTGATCCGGATCAGGCGGCTGCAGTTGCTTGCAGCGCACGCGAGCGCGAGGCGGCGATGATTTATGCGATGTATCAGCAGCGATTGAAGACGTTCAACGCGGTCGACTTCGACGACCTGATCCGCTTGCCGCTGCATGCTCTGGAAAGCGATGCGGAAGTGCGAGCGACCTGGCAGGAGCGCATTCGCTACTTGCTGCTCGACGAATATCAGGACACCAACAGCGCCCAATATCGACTCGTCCGCGCGATTGCCGGCGAGCGCGGCCAGTTCACGGCGGTGGGTGATGACGACCAGTCAATCTACGCCTGGCGCGGCGCCAATCCGGAGAACCTCAACGAGCTGTCGCGCGACTATCCGGCGCTCAAAGTCATAAAGCTCGAACAGAACTATCGTTGCGGCAAGCGCATCCTGCGCGCGGCGAATTCGCTGATCGCCAACAATGCGCACCTGTTCGAGAAGAAGTTGTGGAGCGACGCCATCGAGGGCGCGCCGATTCGCGTCGTTGAATGTCGCGACGACGAACACGAAGCCGAGCGCGTTGCTGGCGAGATCAGCCATCTCGCCGAAAAGTACAAGGCGCGCTGGCACGAATTCGCGATTCTGTATCGCGGCAACTTCCAGGCGCGGCCACTGGAAAAAGCGCTGCAACTGGCGCGCGTGCCGTATCACCTGAGTGGCGGTACGGCATTCCTCGACCGCGCCGAGGTGAAGGACCTGCTCGGCTACCTGCGATTGATCAACAACCCCGACGATGATGCCGCCTTCCTGCGCGTGGTGAACTTGCCACGTCGCGACATTGGTGCGACCACGCTGGAAAAGCTGGCCGACCTCGCGGCACAGCGGCACTGCTCAATGCTTGCGATTGCGCAAAGCGATGGAGCACTGTCACAACTTGCATCGCGACCGGCTGCAGCACTGGCTGGATTCACCCAACTGATCCGTGAACTTGCACAAGCTTCGCAGCGTTTGCCGGCAGCGCAACTGGTCGACAACCTGATCGAGCGCATTCGCTACGCCGATCACATCGCCGCGCAAGTAAAAGAGCCGGCTTTGCGTGCGCGACGCCTGGAAAATCTCGCCGAACTGGGTGACTGGTTTCGCGCGATGGGCAAGGGCGGTGCAGTCGGTGATCTCGCCAGCCAGCTTGCCTTGCTGTCGCATGGTGATCGCGACGATCCTGGCAATGCGGTGCGCTTGATGACCCTGCATTCGGCGAAGGGGCTTGAATTCCGCTACGTCTTCATCATTGGTGCTGAAGACGGCGTTCTGCCGCATGAGGGGAGCATCGAAGAAGGGCGCATCGAAGAAGAGCGTCGGCTGATGTACGTCGGCATCACCCGCGCCAAGGAAAACCTGATGCTGAGTTACGCCAAGCGCAAGCGCCGCTTCGGCGACATCATCACCAACGAACCGAGTCGGTTTTTGAGAGAGCTTCCTGCCGCCGACCTGCACTGGTCAGGCCGCGATGCCGAGCAGGATGCTGCACAGACCCGCGATGTGGCGTCGACCAGCATCGCCAAACTCGCCGCGTTGTTTGGCGATTGAGGCGTCAACTCCTCACCGCGCGCTCGCCGACGGTGCAGGTCGTCGCAATCGGGAAACATGGTGGCGCTGCTAAACTTCGCGACTTCGACGCCAACAACTCCGGTTCCGGCGTCCACGCGCAAACACGGGAACGCCAATGGGTAGAGGTCCGAGCATCGAAGGCCGCAAGAACACCGAAGACGCCAAGCGCGCCAAGGTGTTCACCAAGCTGATTCGCGAAATCACTCTCGCCACCCGCGCTGGCGTCGCCGATCCGGCCATCAATGCCCGCTTGCGTGCGGCGGTCGACAAGGCGCTGTCGGCGAACATGACGAAGGACACCATCGAACGCGCGATCAAGCGCGGCTCCGGTGCCGACGGCGCCGACAACATGAGCGAACTGCGCTACGAAGGCTATGGGCCCGGCGGCATCGCCCTGATCATCGATTGCGTTACCGACAACCCGGTCCGCACCGTCGCCGACGTGCGCCATGGCTTGTCCAAACATGGCGGCAACCTCGGAACGACAGGATCAGTCGCGTTCCAGTTCACCCGCACGGGCGAGTTCGTTTTCGAAACCAGTGGCGATGCTGCACTTGAAGAGAAGATCCTCGAGGCCGTGCTCGACGCTGGTGCCGATGACGTCAGCAGTGTCGACGGTACCAGTGTGGTGTTGTGTCCACCCGAAAACTTCGAAAGCGTCGCCGCCGCGTTGAAAGTCGCCGGCCTTGACGCGGAAGAATCCGAGATCGTCATGCGCCCCGACAACCGCATCGCCATCGACGGCGACGCCAGGGAAACCCTGCTCGACCTGATCGACTGGCTCGACGCCCTGGACGATGTCCAGGATGTCTACCACAACGCCGCGCTGGGCTGATTTTCGCCTGCGCCGCGCTTCTCCTCCTTCTCCCCTCGGGAGACAAACCGGCAGGACAGCCGGTTTGCGCGGCGGAGCCGCCCGCAGGGTGAGCGCCATGGATGGTGCGAATGCACGACCGAGGATGAGGGTCCGGTCCTTGTGCACCGTTTCATCGTGGCGAAGACTTCATCTTCGCTTTGATGGACTGTCGCCAAGTCGTCAAGCGTTTCGCCGGGTTGCCGCCCGCCGAGCCACCTTTCTGCTCGCACAGAAACGTGGCCCAAAGATGCGCCCTTGGCGGGTCGGTCGTGCGACGAAGCCGCACGGCTGCGCGAGATGGCTCCGGGGTTCGCTGACAGCACATCCCTGGGCTGGCAGCGAACTGGCCCGAATCCGTTCGGGCCACCCTGCGGGCGTTTCCGAAGCCCCCTCGCCTTCCCGAAACGGGATGAAGGTCAACAGCGAAAAAGCAGCGCAGCTGCGCTGTGCCTTTGACCTACCTGCCCGTTCCTGTCGGCAAGTGCTGGACGGATCAGCCGCTTGCGGGCCACGCGATGGATCGCGTGGCTTCGGCTGCGGCACAGGATGTGCCTTCAGCCGAACCCGGCCGGCGCTTGCGTACCGCAAGGCTTCGCCGTGCGGGCGACAGGTCCGGGTCCCATTTCTCTTGGTTACTTCTCTTTTGGCAAGAAAAGAGAAGTGACTCGTCCGGCGGCAGCCGGAAGAAACGCTTGCCCCGTCTGGCGCCAGGCAAACATGAGAGCACGGGCGGCAGCCCGGCGAAGGGATTGACCAGGCTGGTGCCAGCAAACAAGCAACGAGAAAGACTCGCGCGCCGGAAGGCCTAAAAAAACTAGAGTTTGCGGCGTGGTGGAATCAACAAGTCGCCGAACAGCAACCCAGCAACGAGCGCGATCAACAGCGCGACCAGGGTCGCCGCAGTGTCCAGGCCCATCATCACGTCGCGTTCGAACACAAAGGTAATTGTGCGGAATCCCACGCTGCCGGGCACCAGCAGGATGATGCCGGGTTCGCGAATCAAGGCACCGGGTTGACCGGCGATTCGTGCGAACGCATTGCTCAACGCGCCCAAGGTGATGCCGCCGAGGAAGACGCCGAAACCGGCGGGCATGTACGCGCCACCGACGCGGGTGCAGATGTAGCCAAGAATCACCGAGCTGACCACGATGGGAAAATAGCGCAGCGGACTCTTGAAGATCACGGCGATGGCGACGGCGGCGATCGGTACCACGAACCATTCAGTCCACGCCGCAACCGGGATCGGCGGAATGTTCGGCGGTATCAAGCCGAACAAGGCGGCCACTTGAGCGGCGGCGACGGTGCCGAACGAGAGTTTCAACAGCGACGCCATGGCACCAGCCATGCGCGCGGTGCCAGAGATCAAATGCTGGCTGGACAGTTCGCGCACGGCCGTGGTCAGACCGATGCCGGGCAGCAGCACGATCAGGCTGGCGATGACCACCGAGCGCACCTGCACCGGCACCAGCCACACGGCGATCATGGTCGCGACCAGGGTTGCCACCAAGGCCGAGATGGCTTCGAACGCGGCCGAGATGGCCGGGCGTTTTGCCGCCAGCAGCGATGTCAATCCAATCAATAGGCCAATCAGACCGGCCGCCGCCACGCCCGACCAGCCGGTCAGCAGAATAGCGGCGACACACGCCGACGTGACGCCATAGGCGAGTACGGAAAAAACCCGAGTGACCTGGCGCGGCTTGCGTGCCCCGATGCTTTGCAGCAAGCGAAAACCTTCGTCGATATCCATCTTGCCGGCGATCACATCGTCGGCGATGTCGTCAACGATGCACAGGCGCTTGAGATTCACTTCACCCGGCGGCAGACGCACCACCTGGGTTACTTCGGCCAGACGATCCGCGCTCGGGTCGAGATCCGAAAATGACATGACGATCGACGTTGGCGTCGACAGCACGTTGCATTCCAGTTCCAGCCGTTGCGAGACCAGGTTGACGGCATCCTCCAGGCGCGGCGCGGTGGTGCCGTATTCATGCAGGCGGCGCGCCAGCTCGACCACGAACTTGATTCGCAGGCGAGTAGGCGCACGAGTGTCATTCGCGGCAGAAACGGGATTGGTGGCGGCCGAGGACATGGACGATTTTTTCGCTGTTCCGCAGTGCGGAAAGGTGGAGCGCACCGGATGGGGTTGCCGATGCACCATTCAAGTGCGTGCGACCGCCGGTCGCGGCCGGTGTCGGCATTTCTGGGCGCGAATGGTAGCCTACTCCGATGGACGCATCCGCCGGCGCGACGATCTCCGAACATGGCGGCCAACTGGCCGCGGCTGGCGATTGGACGCTGGCAAACGCCGTGGCGTTGCAGGACCAGATGGCTCGCATCAAGGCTGTGGACGGCAGCGACCGATCGATCGACGCGAGTGCGATTTCCCGCATGGATACATCCGGTGCCACGCTGTTGCTGGAACTGGCCAACGGCACGACATCCGCGTTGCATGGCCTGGGTGATCGGCAGCGGCGCCTGCTCGACGCGGTGGCGACCGTGCAGCACGCGCCGCGCATCCATCCGAAGAAAACCAACGGGCTGGTCGATGCGGTGGCATCGGTCGGTGCGGCAACCTTGCGCTTTCGCGATGATGCGTTTGCCTTGCTCGGCTTCATCGGCCAGATTCTGGAGACGCTCGCACGCACCATTCTGCAGCCGCGCCGCTGGCGCATGACCTCGCTGGTTGCGCAGATCGAGCAAACTGGCCTCAATGCGGTGCCCATCGTCGCGCTACTCTCGTTCCTGATCGGCTGCGTGATCGCGTTCCTCGGAGCGACCGTGCTGCGCGACTTCGGCGCGACCTTGTTTACAGTGGAACTGGTCAGCTATTCGTTCCTGCGCGAATTCGGGGTACTGCTGACCGCGATCATGATTGCCGGTCGTTCCGGCAGCGCCTTCACTGCTTCCATCGGCTCGATGAAGTCGCGCGAGGAAATCGACGCGATTCGTACCTTGGCGCTCGACCCGATCGAGGTCCTGGTGTTGCCGCGCACGCTCGCCCTGCTGGTATCGCTGCCGTTGCTCACGTTTGTCGGCATGGTCGCGGGCATCGTCGGCGGTGGCGTGGTGTGCGCGCTGGTGCTGGATATTTCACCCACGCTTTTCATCACGCGTTTCCATGAAACCACGGCGGTCAAGCATTTCTGGGTCGGCATGTCGAAGGCACCGATCTTCGCTTTCCTGATTGCCGCGATCGGTTGCCTGGAAGGCTTCAAGGTGAGTGGCAGCGCCGAATCGGTCGGTGCCCACACCACATCGAGCGTCGTGCAGTCGATTTTCGTGGTGATCCTGATCGACGCCATGGCTGCGATCTTCTGCATGGAGTTGGGCGTATGAGCATGCCCGCCGACAACCAGGCAACGCGTGCCGAAGACGCCATCATCGAGGTGCGTGGACTGCGCAACCAGTTTGGCGCGCAGGTGGTCCACGACGATCTTGACCTCACCGTGCGGCGTGGCGAAATCCTTGGCGTGGTCGGCGGGTCAGGTGCCGGCAAGTCGGTCCTGATGCGCTCGATCATCGGCCTGTTGCGACCTGCTGCGGGTAGCGTGAAGGTGTTCGGTGAAGAGATGATCGGTGCCAGCGACGAGGCCCAACGTGACGTTGAACGACGCTGCGGCGTGTTGTTCCAGAACGGCGCGCTGTTTTCGTCGTTGACGGTTGCCGAGAACATCGAGGTGCCGTTGATCGAGCACCACAACCTTCCCGAATCGCTGGTGGATCGCTTGTCCGCGCTGAAGATCGGGTTGGTTGGCCTGCCCGAGCCAGCCGGTGAAAAATTTCCGTCGGAATTGTCCGGCGGCATGGTCAAGCGCGCGGCGCTGGCGCGCTCGCTGGCATTGGACCCCGACCTGCTGTTCCTCGACGAGCCGACCGCCGGACTCGATCCCATTGGCGCAGCCGCGTTCGATCAACTCATCCTGACCTTGCGCGACAGCCTTGGCCTTACCGTGTTCCTGATTACCCATGACCTCGACACGCTGTATACGATCTGCGACCGGGTTGCCGTGGTGTCGCAACGCAAGGTGATGGTCGTGGACAAGCTCAGCGTGGTCGAGAACTTCGATGACGCCTGGGTGCGGGACTATTTTCACGGACCGCGCGGCCGCGCGGCCCAGGTCGCCGCGTTAAGCGCGCCGGCGCATTCCACCCACCATTCCAACGCGAGTTGAACCATGGAAACCCGAGCCCACCATGTCCTGATCGGCGTCTTCACCCTGTTGGTGGTAACTGCTGCGTTTGGCTTCGTGTTGTGGCTGGCGAAGACAAGTAGCGACACCGAATACGGCTACTACGACGTCATCTTCAACGAGGCGGTAACCGGCTTGTCCAAGGGCGGCCAGGTTCAGTACAACGGCATCGGCGTCGGCGAAGTCAGCCGCATCTGGCTGGCTCCGTACGACCCGCGCAAGGTGATCGCGCGGATTCGGGTCGCTGGGGATACCCCGGTCAAGGAAGACACGGAAGCCAAGCTGGGCATCGCTGGTGTCACCGGGGTTGCCTTCATCCAGTTGTCCGGTGGCACCCCGAACAGCCCACGCTTGCAGCCGCAATCCGATGAGGAATTTGCGGTCATCATCGCGCAGCCCTCGGCGCTTGCTGCGCTGCTGGCATCGGGCGAAGACATCGTCACCAGTGTCAATGAATCGCTGTTGCGGGTCGGCCAACTGTTGTCGGAAGAAAATGTGAAACACGTGTCGGCGATGTTAAGCAACGTCGATGCACTGGTCGCATCGGTGTCCGCGCGACGTGGCGACATCGGTGAAGCGATCAGCCAGTTGGCCGGCGTCGCGACCGATCTCAAATCGACGCTGTCGAAACTCGACACGCTGGCCGGATCGGCTAACGGTCTGGTTCGAAAGGATGCCCGCGACCTGATAGTCACCCTGCAACAGGCGGTCGACGCGTTGAACAGCGCCGCTGCGAACGCGGATGGCCTGATCGCCGACAATCGTGGCGCGGTCAACACGTTCGCCAACCAGAGCCTGCGACAGATCGGCCCGACCTTGTCCGAACTACGCCAGACGCTGGACTCGGTGCAGAAGCTGGCCGATGAACTGGGGCGCTCGAACAGTCTGTTGCTGGGCAACAAGAAACCGAAGGAGTTTCGTCCGAAATGAAAATATCCAACTATCTCAAGCGATCAACGAGTCGCGTCCTGCGCGCTGGCCGCGTGATAGCTCTGGCGGGATCGGCCGCCGCAGCGTTGACGGTGGCTGGTTGTGCCGTGCTGGGAGCAGGCTCGGAATACGCCATCTACGCGCCACAACCGCATTTCGCCGCGCCGGCGGGAAAGACATTAGTCGAATGGCAGTTGCAGGTGCAGGAGCCCTACGCCGGCGAAACCATCTCGGCACCTAACCTGTTGGTCATGCCGACACCGGCGGTCTACGAAGTGTTTCCCGCCGCGCGATGGCGCGATCCGCCACCCATGCTGGTTGGCACTTTGTTGCTGCAGGCGTTCGAGCAATCCGGTCGCATCGTTGGCGTTGATCGCGCGGCGTCTGGTGTCAATACCGATTTCGTGCTGACTAGTGAGTTGCGCGATTTTCAGATCGAAATCATCGGCGCTGCGCCGCGAGCGAAAGTGACCTTGCATGTCCGCTTGCTCGGCTTTGCCGACAACCGCATTGTTGCCGCACGAACCTTCGAAGCGACGGCACCGGCTGCCGCCCAGGATTCGGCGAGTGGCGCGCAAGCCATCGAGTCGGCGCTGGCAACATTGCTTCCACAAGTCCGCGACTGGACCTTTGACGCAGCCAATCAGGCATGGCGTCAGCGCGTCAGCATAGCGCCGCCCGGTCACGAATGAGCGAGGTTTCCACCAGCGATGCGACGCCACGCGGTGCGCATCTGGGTTGGCGACTCGCTGCCATGGGCTACGATCTGATGCCGTTGGTCGGCATCTGGATGCTGGTCGGCGTGCTCGCGATGATCGGCCTGCAAGTGTCGACCGGCAGCACCGACCTGGTGTCAACCGATGCGATCAGCCATCACCACTGGATCTACTGGGACGCGCTGCGCTTGGCCCTGATCGCAGCGACGGCGGCGTACTTCATCATTTCCTGGCGTCGCGCTGGCCAGACCATCGGCATGCGCGCCTGGCGATTGCATCTGGTTTCCGACGATGGCAAACCAATGTCGCAACGCCAGTCCTGGCTGCGCTTCGGCATGGCGTGGATTTCGCTGCTCGCGGTCGGAATCGGTTTCCTGTGGAGCCTGGTCGACCCCGACCGCCGCTGCTGGCATGACATGGTTTCAGGCACGCGCCTGATCCGCGTTCCGCGCACGGGATCGCGCCATCGGTGAGATTTCCTTGATGGTGGCGCGGAATTGCTCGCCCACGGCGTGTCTCAGCCTGCGCGACTTCGAGCTAACACCATTCTCACTGCGGAAACAATAACTGTACCCAACATCGCTTGGTAGCATCTGTAGCGAAGACCTATCATCATGTATCCCTACACTTGCGTCGCAGAAGCGTGACGCTTTGGGTGTCCAACAAGTCGCCGTCCGAGGAAGGAGAAAGCCGTGGTCGACTCGAACAAAACGAAGCGTGAGGACAACTCTCTTCATCTCGAGTTAAAACAGAGCGGTGCGGGTCAGGGTCTCGCACGGCCTCTAACGACGATCGATCTCTTCTGTGGAGCCGGTGGAATCACTGAAGGTTTCAAGCAGGCGGGTTGTCAATCGCTGTTTGGCAACGACATGATGCCCGAGGCCATCGAGACCTTTCGGCGCAATCATCCCGGAGTGATGGCCGAGTGTCGACCTATCGAGGAGGTATCGGCACGAGATGTCCGCACCAAATTGGGGTTGGAGCGTGAAGAGCTAGACGTTCTGGTTGGAGGACCGCCTTGCCAGGGTTTTTCCATTAATGCGCCCGAACGTTTTCTCGATGATCCGAGAAATAAACTTTTCAAGCAGTACGAGAAGTTTCTTTGCGAATTTCGGCCAAAAACATTTTTGTTTGAGAATGTTCCCGGCCTTTTGTCACTCGATGACGGGAGAGTGTTTCGACAAATTTTCGAGATATTCGAAAAGCTCGGATACAATTTATCGGCAAAAATATTGTTTTCTGCGCACTACGGTGTCCCCCAAGAACGCTGGCGCCTCATTCTGTTGGGCTCACTCGGAGGCGCTCTACGTCATCCCGCCCCCACACATTATGCGACTGGATTTGCAAACTTTCGTGGCGGGCGCACATTGACATTTTCTCTGGATGAAAGAGACAAGTACCTGCTCGCTCAGGCCGTTACTGTTGGCGATGCCATTGATGATCTTCCTCGACTGGACATGGGGGAAGGAGCGGAGACGATGGGCTACACCGTCGACGCGCACAGTGCATATGCAGCAGCTATGCGCGGAACGGGCGATGTCGTTTTCAATCACTACGCAGGTAAGCTCGCAAAGCAGAATTTGGAGCGGATGAAATACGTCAAGCCAGGTGGATCGTGGCGGGACATTCCACATCATCTCTTGCCCAAAGGCATGCAGAATGCGCGAAAGTCAGACCATACCAAGCGCTACGGGCGCCTGCATCGTGACGGGCTATCAGGAACCGTTCTGACGAAGTGCGACCCGCATTGGGGAACAGTTTTTCTGCCCGACCAAGATCGCGCGCTGACAGTGCGAGAGGCTGCTCGCTTTCAGTCTTTCCCGGATTCCTACAGATTTCTCGGCTCGCGCGTATCTCAATATGAGCAGGTGGGGAACGCTGTGCCGGTGCTGGTGGCCAGGGCGATCGCGGAAGAGGTTAGGCTTCATCTGAACTCAGGACAATCATCAATTGACACTATCCGCGGAGGCCGTGATTGTCTACTCGTATAGTGGAGCTATTCGGCTACGATCCGTACGATCAGACTAGTGCGGCCAAACATTCCCGGCAGTCACTGACGTGCCCGTTTATCGGCGGGCCATGTTTGAAGAAGCTGAGTGACGGGGCTGTTAGCGGGGTTTGTAGTCTCAAACCAGCAACATCCGATCCTGTCATTTGCTGCCCCTATCGACTCTATGGCAATAACTACTCCATCCTCTCAGACGTCGCGCGACAAGCATTTGGAGGCAAAATTTCCCTTGTGCCTGCCGGACACGTGCGAACAACGAACGTTGCGCGCGGCAGCAAGAAAGTCGCAGTCTTTGGTAAAGGGTGGGGGAAAGAGCTGCGACTGCCGAACCGAGGTCGCTCGGGTGCGTACTTTGTGGACTGGGTGCTCGCAGAGTTAGATCAACACAACCAACTGAAAGAATTTATTGCTGTCGAAGTTCAGTCGATTGACACGACGGGAAATTATCAGGCTGAGCGTCTTGCCGCCATGAACGATGAAGAATTCTCCCGCAGTAGCAGCGCTGGATTTAATTGGGAAAATGTCAATAAGCGCATTCTTCCGCAGTTGATCTACAAGGGCCACGTTTTGCGGCAAGAGGAACTCTGTCGCCAAGGGCTTTTCTTCGTCTGTCCTCGTCCAGTTTACAACAAGGTCAGGGAACGATTGGGCGACGGATTGAGGAAGTACCAGCCTCAACCCGGTTCTCTGACGTTCATTTGGTACGATCTTGATGCAGTCGCCACTCCGGGGAAAATTCGTCCGTTGCACAAGATCGATTCCTTCACGACCACCGTAGATCAAGTTGCTCTGGCGTTCACGGCGCCGAGCAATCTGCCCCCTGCGGGTGTCTACGAAAAGGCGATACGTAGCGAAATCTAGGCGGTAGACGATTGCTTCTTTATTCGTGCTTTCTACCGCTGCGTGCGTCAGAGTCCGTTGCGCTCGTGTAGTCTCACCGCGCGCGGTTCGCGGATCGGTGTTGGCGATCCTGGCTTGAAGAACGGATTTTCCTTGGCCGCGCCACTGATTTTCGCGACAAACACCTCGCGAATGATCCGCAGCACGCTGAGCCAGCGCGCCAGCGCTCGCGACTATACGGGCCTGGTCGCGGATTCCGCGGTGATAGCGACAACCGGCTTGCCGAGACGCGCCTCGAACTCAGGCACGCAAGCGCTTACCACGCCAACATAGGGCATGTTGCGATCACGCGGTGTGTTGCCGATGGGTGTGCTGCAGCAACTGGCGTACCAGCGCAGCATACCGTTCGGGCTCAGCGACATGCAGGCGAGTTCGTCCTCACCCTGATCAAATGTGATCGACGCGGGCAATGTAGCCAGAATCTCGGTGCCGCCCTTGCCGTTGAGCACCGAATTTTCGCGCTCAAGGAATCGCGCAAATGCCTGGCAGTCCTTGCAGTAACAGGTGGCGAAGGCATAGCTGCGCGCTTTGTCGATGTGTCCGCGGATAGCGCCGGACTGGCAGCGAAGTTCGGTTGTCATGGCGCACTCCTTTTCATCGCGTCATGCGTTGCGACGGAAGTAGGTAACGATGCCGGCCAGCAAAATCAGCGGTGGAATTGCATTTGCCACGGCGGCGTGCAAGCCGTAGACAACGCCGAAGCTGACGATCGATCCGCGCAACAGGAAGAACGCAATCGCCACTACGAGGCCGAGGAACAGGCGCTTGCCGGCGCCACCGCTGCGCAGGGCACCAAATGCGAACGGCATGGCGCAGAGCGCGAGCAACAACACGTTGAAGGGGTAATAGACGCGCTCCCAGAACGCATTGCGGAACTGCGAGGCGTCCTGCTGGTTCTTGTCCATGTAGCGGATGCTGCGCTGCAAGTCGCTGGCCGACATGTAGTCGGGCCGAATGATGCTGCTGGCGAGCAGACGGGGGTCGAGGCGTGACTTCCACTCCTGCTCGGCGACGCTTGTGCTGACCGCTTGCTCGTCCTGGAATTGGGTGCGGCGCAGGCCATGCAAGGTCCATTCGCGACCGACCTGGCTGGCTCGTTTGGCGAGGCTCAACACGCGCAAATGACCGGTCTCGTCGAACTCGAAAATGCGCACGCCGTACATTTCAATCTCACTGCCACCTTGAGGCAATGCACGGGTAACAGCGCGTCGCGCATTGACGATGGTTTCGCCATCGCGCGCCCACAAGCTGCCGCCACGAGCGAGCGCCACATCGTTGGATTTCGCGGCGAGCGAAATGGCCTGGGCGCGATTCTCGCCAGCGGGCGCCAGCGTCTCGCCGTTGAAAGTTACCAGTACCGTCAAGACCAGCAGCGTTAGTACAACCGACGCACTGATGCGCAACTTGGACAAGCCAGCAGCGCGCAACGCGGTTAGTTCGCCGGTCGATGCGAGCCCGCCAAGTCCAAGCAGGCCTCCGATCAACGCCGCGTAGCCAAACCATTCGTAGCCGCGGCGCGGCATCGTCATCAGCACGTACAGGAACGCATTGCCGAGCGTGTAACTGCCCTTGCCGACATCATTGATTTCGACGACCAACGAGCGGAACAGGTCGATGCCGATGAAAACCAGCCAGACCAGCAGCACGCTGCCAATCACGCTACGTGCGACCAGGCGATCAACTCGAAGCACGCGGAGGCGCGAGACGACTCGCCGCAACGCGCCGCCCCATTCGGATTGCCGCAACGCCGTCGTCATTTCATCGCCCGTTGCCGACGCGGCATGCGCAGTTGCTGGCCGCGATGGATCATCCAAAACGCAATCCCGATAGCGATCAGGTAAATCCACCAATAACCGATCCACGCCGGCCATTGGTCTTGCGCCATCCACGAGCGGGTCAGGGCAAGGCAATTGGCGTAGACCAACCAGCCGAGGATCGCGATCAGCAGTCGCGAGTGGCGCGGCTCGCGGGGACTCGAGCGCGACAACGGCAAGGCCAGCAAGGCGAGGATCAATGCCGATATCGGCGCGGCAATCCGCCAGTGCAGCTCGGCGCGCTGGATCGGATCGTCGCTTCGCCAAAGCACACCGAACGGTGCGGCGCGTTTGGCATCGGCGGAATCAACATCGGTCGAATCATCGGGCAGGGCGATGTCGTTGCGCTCGAAACGCATCATCCGGAAGGCGTCGCTGCCCAGTTTGCCTTCCGCACGAAAGCCGTCCTCCAGCGCCAGATAGCGTCCGCCCGTGGCGGCATCGCGATACATGAAGCCCGATGGCGCAGTGATGATGTCGGCGCGCGTTGACTTGTCATCGTCATCGATGCTTTCCGATTCGATGAACATGCGCTTGAAGTGGCTGCCGTCGTCGGACATTTCGCCGACATAGATGATGCCGTCGCGCCCCGGAAGTCGGACAAAGCGCCCTGGCTCCAGGCCAGCAACCAGGATCGATCGATTCGCATCGGCCATCATCGATTGCGACAACCGGACCGCCGCGGGTGCCAGCCACATGGAAATGAAGGCGAGCAACAAGGTTGCCGGAATCGCCAGCAGTGCGAGCGGGCGCAGCAGGCCGCGCAGACCCAGCCCGGAAGCTGAAAGCACCGCCATTTCACTGTCACGGTAAAGCCGGCCAAACGCGAGCAACACGCCCAGGAAAAGTGCCAGTGGCAGCAACACGACCAGGCCATCAATGGTGCGCAGGCCGATCAGGCTCATCAGCAATTGCACTGGTACCTTGCCGCGCACGACCTGGCCAAGCAGGTCTGCGACAGCGCCGCCAACGCTGACCAGCAACAGGATTGCCGCCGACGCAAGAAAGCCCTGGGCCAGTTCGCGCAGCAGATAGCGGTCGGTGATGCGCAGCATCGTGGAGGTGGCCTCTGTTCGTGTTCGCCGTCTGCGGCGATCCGTCGCGATGGACTTTTACAGGCCACAGCTGGAATCGTGCGAGGAGCGGGGCTGATAGACTTCGCGGCTCGCTGAACGCGCTTTCCGTCGTCGGAAAGTGCGTAATTGTAGCCGCAGAGCCTGCGGATGATCCCCACGCCTTTCGGAACCCGACATGACCCTTCTGTTCAACACCACACCCGATACGCCCGAAACCAACGCCAGCGCGGCTGTCGTAGTTGGCATCTACGAAGACTCGCTGTTGAGCCCGTCAGCGGCACGACTCGATGAGCGCTCGGGAGGCGTGCTCAAGCGCCTGATCGAGAGCGGCGATGCCAGCGGCAAGCTAGGCAACACGGCCTTGCTGCTCGGCTTGAACGACATCGCTTCGCCGCGCATTGTCGTGGTCGGACTCGGCGATCAGAAGAAGTTCGATTCCGCTGGATACCACCGCTCGGCGCACGAAGCCGGCAAGGCTCTGAAGAAGCTTCCGATCGCTAACGCCACCTCGTATCTCACGGAAATCGACGTGCCCGGTCGCGATCTGGCCTGGAAAATCCAGGTGGCCGCACTCGCTGCCGATCATCAATCCTATCGCTACACCTCGACCTTCAAGCCTAAAGAAGCGTCGAAGTTGCCGATGCTGGAAACCCTGTCGTTTGCGTCGAGCGGCGATACCAGCAAGGCCTTGTCCAACGCTGCCGCGATTGCCAGCGGCGTGTTGTTCGCGCGCGAACTGGGAAACCTGCCGCCGAACATCTGCAACCCGGCTTACGTCGCCGACAAGTCGCGCGAATTTGCCAGCGGCCATGACGGCGTCGAATGCGAAGTGCTGGAAACGGCCGACATGGAGAAGCTCGGCATGGGTTCGCTGCTGGCGGTCGCCCGTGGATCGGCGAACCCGCCCAAGCTGGTGGTGCTGCGCTGGAACGGTGGCAAGCAAGGCGCCAAGCCTTATGTGCTGGTCGGCAAGGGCATCACCTTCGACAGCGGCGGCATCTCGCTGAAGCCCGGCCCCGGTATGGAGGAAATGAAATTCGATATGTGCGGCGCGGCCGGGATGCTCGGCACGTTTGTCGCTTGCGTTGAACTGAAACTCGCCATCAACCTGGTCTGCGTGGTTGCCGCCGTCGAGAACATGCCCGACGGCAACGCCTACCGCCCCAGCGACGTACTGACCAGCATGTCGGGCCAGACCATCGAAGTATTGAACACCGATGCCGAAGGCCGATTGATCCTTTGCGACGCGCTGACCTATGCGCAGAAATTCGATCCCGAAGTCATCATCGATGCGGCAACGCTGACCGGCGCCTGCGTGGTTGCGCTCGGCAAGCACGCATCGGGCCTGTTCACCAACGATGAAGAACTCGCCGAGCAATTGCTCGCCGCTGGAAGCGAGACGCATGACCGCGCCTGGCGCATGCCGCTGTGGGACGACTACCAGAGTGGTCTGGATTCCGCCTTCGCGGACATTGCCAACCTTGGCGGTAAATACGGCGGCGCAATCACCGCCGGTTGCTTCCTTTCGCGCTTCACCACCGGCTATCGCTGGGCGCATCTGGACATTGCCGGCACCGCCTGGGACGAAGGGCGCAAGGGCATGGCCACCGGTCGCCCAGTGTCGTTGCTGACTAAATACTTGATGGATCGCGCCGGCGCATGACCGGCACGCCTGATCCACAGCGGCCTGACCAACAGCCCCCCGAACCGCTGGCGCCGTTCGACGCGCCGAGAGCGGTGCCGCCCGACGGTGGCAAGCAACGAGAGCGCAAGCGCGCCGCCCTGATCGCGATGGTCGGGGTGGCATTCGTGCTTGGCGCTGTCGACACGTGGCTGTTTGGCCCGCCCGGCCCATTGCAAGGCGGTCGGCTGCTCGCCGCTTTGGTCGGCAATGCCGCGCTGTTGCTGATCGGCTTTCACTGGTTGCATCTGGATGCCGAGGAACTGGTTATTCGGCGACCGGCGTGGCTCAACATCGGCATCATCCTTGTCGCGGTCGCCTTCGTCCCGTACTACCTTTTCAAGACTCGCACCGATGGCCAGCGCGGTATCGCCATAGCCGGTTTTTTCGGGATGGTGGTCGCTGTTTCGCTGGCAATGAGTTTTGGTTCGGCGCTGGTCGATGTTGTGTCTGGCGATCCATCCACTTCAACGACCACACCGATCTAGCGATCCAGCATGCCGCGCGCCGACTTCTACCTGATCGACAAGCCGCGCTTCCGCGAGCAGCCGCTGTTGCTCGTGTGCGAACTGGTCAAGAAGGCATTCGCCGCCGAGCAAGCCGTTTTGGTCCTCGCGCGGTCGCAGGAACAGGCTGAAGAACTCGATCAGTTGCTCTGGGAATTCGATGACGACGCCTTTATTCCGCATCAAATTGCGGGCGATGACGACGATGCGAACTGCGCCGTGCTGATTTCGACACCCGACTACTCGCCGGAAGACCGCGCACTGGTGTTGAACCTGCGTGATGAGTGTGCGCCGGGCGCGTGGGACCGCGTACTCGAAGTCGTCGCAGCTGACAGGTCCGAGCGCGACGGATCACGCACGCGTTGGCGTGAGTACCAGCAGCGCGGCATCGAGCTGAAGAAATACGACATGTAAGCGTAAGCTCGTCGGACGGAGCCTCGTCGGGGTGGAGCCTCGTAGATACCGTCTTGCTCACCCATCTGCAAGCCCTGCATTGGGATCGAAGGGTTGCTGGTTTTTGAGCACACCGAAGATGAGGTGCATGAGTTTTCGCATGGCCGCGCAGAGCAGAACCTTGCCGC
>JBATAQ010000085.1:0-16175 GCA_049661925.1 Dokdonella sp. | reverse complement strand
CTCACAGGCCGAATTCTCTCATGCGCATTCCTGTCCTCACCTACCACGCCGTCAATATTTCCGGCAACGAATACGCGTCGAATGATCTGCTGGCGTTCGCAGCGGACCTGCGCGTGATCGACGATCTCGGATTGCGCGTCGTTCCGCTGCATTGGGTGGTCGAGCAGTTGCTGGGCGAGGCAGCGCGGGATCTGTCCAATTGTGTTGCTCTGACTTGCGATGATGGATCGGACTTTGATTTCCGCGATCTTGACCATCCAACGCACGGCCCGCAGCGCGGCTTGCTTGGCTGCATGCAAGACTTCATTGCCGAGCGCGGCGCGGACGCGCAACCCAACCTGCACCTCACCTCATTCGTCATTGCATCGCCGCAGGCACGAGGCGATATGGACCGCACCTGTTTGGCGGGCAAGGGCTGGATGGACGATAGCTGGTGGCCCGCAGCCCAACAGTCCGGTCTGTTTGCGATCGAGAACCATAGTTGGGACCACAACCACACGGCCGTCACTGCGCCGGGTATCGACGGCATGGCGCGAGGATCATTCCTGGATGTCGACAATCACGCACGCGCCGCGGCGGAAATCGCGCAAGCTGCGCGCTTTATCGATGAGCGGATTGCACCACGGCGAACGCGCTTGTTCTGTTACCCGTTCAGCCACGTTCCTGCCTACCTGCACGACGACTATCTGCCGAACTTCCAGCACGAACACGGCATGATCGCGGCGATGGGTGACGGTGCGCAGCCAGTGTCCATGACCAGCGATCACTGGAACCTGCCCCGTTACATCTGCGGCTGGCACTGGAAGTCACCCGACCAGTTGCGGTCAATACTTGCCGCTTAGTTGCCGCTAAATGCGACTCAGCAGGTCGCGCCGTCAACTCTGCGAGAGTTTACGCAGCTTGGTCAAGGAGTCCTGCTGGATCTGGCGCACGCGTTCGCGGCTGATGCCGAGTTCCGTGGCGATTTCGGCGAGCGATTGCAGTGGTTCGCCGTCGAGACCGTAGCGACGCGATACGACCAGTCGCTGGCGTGGATTGAGGTGTTCCAGCCATTGCTGCAAGGGACCAATGCGGTCAGCTTCTGGCAGCGTCGTCTCGGTTTCGTCATGCTCGGCGACCTGCTCGACCAGGGCGCGACCGTCGTCGCCGGATAACGGCGCATCCAGCGAGCTGATCGACTCGTTGTGGCGAAACAGTTCGGCGACATCGGCGGTCGGCTTTCCAACAGCGATGGCCAGTTCATCGAGCGTCGGCGGCCGGCCGAGCGTTGCCGTCAGTTCGCGATTGCAACGCAAGATCTGAGATAGCTCACGCAAGACGTTGACGGGCAATCGCACGGTGCGCGCCTGATTCATGATCGCCTGCTGCACTGCGTGGCGAATCCAGAACGTGGCGTAGGTGGAAAAGCGCAATCGACGCTCGGGCTCGAACTTCTCGACGGCGCGAATCAAGCCGAAATTACCTTCGGCGATCAGGTCGAGCAGCGGCATGCCGCGACCGACGTAATTGCGCGCAATGCTGACGACCAGGCGCAGGTTCGACTCGATCATTCGCCGCCGCGCTTCGCCATCACCCTCGTGGACGCGCTCGGCGAGCGACCATTCGTCTTCGGCATCGAGCAACGGAATCAGGCCGATTTCGTTGAGATACGAGCCGGTGGACGAACGTACCTCGTCGTCCGGTTGCTCGATCGCGTCGAGCAGCTCCAGCAGTTCGTTGGATTCGGGCGTTGGTTGCGGGGCGTCGCTCATCGATCAGGGTCGGGGCCTGCCGGCGGATCGCTCATGATAAACCGGTCGGCGGCCTGTTGCTGGCTGTACCAATAGTGCGTCAGCGCTTGGGGAGGTATTCCAGCGGATTGACCGGCTTGCCGTCGCGACGAATCTCGAAATGCAGTTGCTGGCGAGATGTGCCGATCTCGGCAATCGGCTGGCCGGATTTCACGCGCGAACCTTCCTCCACCAGACGCCGCCCGTTGCGCGCGTACGCCGATAGCAGCGAGTTGGTGTGCTTGATGATGATGAGCTCGCCGTACAGCACCAGTCCATTGCCGCTGTAGACCACTTCGCCGTCGGCCGCAGCTTTTACCTGCGTGCCAGCTGTACCACCGATGTCGATGCCGGCACGCGCTGGATCGCCGCTGGCGTATCGAGCCAGCAACGGACCTTCAAGTGGCCATCTAAACGACACGGGTCCGTTACTCATCGACGGCGGATGTTGGGCACTCGGCGGCGGTGCGCTGGTGACCGAACCGGCGCTCGCAGCCGCCGCAGGACCGATCGGCCCTGGCGTCGTCGCGGTCGATGCAGGAACCGGTGGCGGCGACGGACGCGGCGGCGATGGCAATGGTGATGTCGATGACGACCGCGACGCCATCGCGCCGCCAGCCGGCCCGAGGCGCAGCGTCTGCCCGACATAAATCGTGTACGGCGACGAGATGTTGTTCCAGCGCGCAAGGTCGCGAAAGTCCAGACCGTTGCGGAACGCAATGCCATACACCGTGTCGCCCTTGGCGACGCGATAGCTCGCCCCGCTGGCCAACGGCATGGCAGCCACCGTGCTGCCGCGCGACGGCTTGACGCTGGAAGCCTGATCCTTGCGCACATAGCTCGCACTACTGCACGCGCCAATCGCACCGGCGAGGCACATCAACAACAGCAGGCGAATGTTCCTCAGCAACATAGGTCGACGCGTTCCTAGCGAATGAATTTGAAGTAGACCACCACGAGGGCGAGCAACGCCACCGCGATCCAGCCGATTGGTTCGATCCAGCGATGCAGCGCCGCTTCCGCACGTGGTCCGCCCAACCGCAACGCGCCACACAGTAAATACACGCGCTTGCCACGCCCGACCAACATGCTGGCCAGGAACGGCAGCATCGGCACACCGACAATGCCCGAAGCCCACGTGAAAATCTTCAGCGGTATTGGCAGGAAGCCAGCGAGTACCAACAGCCAGAATGCGGTCCAGGGGCTGTGCGCCACGTCGACGCGCAGCTTGTCGACCATCTGGTCGATGTGCCCAAGCCAGCCCAGCCAGTCGAACAGTGGTCGCAGCGATTCAAACGCGTAGTGGCCGAGCAGGTAGCCGATCACCGCGCCGAGCAGCGAAAACACCAGGCTGACGCTGGCGTAACGAAACCAGCGCTGCGGTTTCGCCAGCGTCATCGGCGCCAGCATCACTTCAGGCATCACCGGGAAGATGATCGCCTCGAAAAAACTCAGGCCCGCGAGAAATGCTTCAGCACGTGGCTTTGCGGCCCAGTGCATCGCCTTTTCGTAGATAGGTTTGAACAGTTTCATCAGCGCACGCCACTGAGCAGCGGCACGAAGCTGACGGCCCCAAGGTCCTCGCGCACATAGCTGTCTTCGGTGGCACGAACGCGCACCAGGGTCTGCTTGCCGGGCGGGCCGACCGGTGCAATCAGATGGCCATTCGGTGCGAGTTGTTCGAGCAGTGCGGGTTCGAGTGAAAGGCCGGCCGCAGTCAACATGATCGCATCAAACGGCGCATGTTCGGGCCACCCAAGTTTGCCGTCATCATGCTTGGATCGAATGTTGGTGATGCCGATCTTGCGAAAACATTTTCGAGCCTTGCGCAGCAGATCTTCGATGCGCTCGACCGTGAATACTTCTTCGACCAGCCCGGCCAGCACAGCGCATTGATAACCAGAACCGGTGCCAATTTCGAGCACCTTTCGCGGTGGCGTGTCGCCTGCGATCAGCGCAGCGCTCATGCGCGCGACGACCAGCGGTTGCGAAATGGTCTGGCCGTGTCCAATCGGCAGTGCGGTGTCTTCGTACGCACGCGAGGCCAGCGCTTCGTCGATGAACAGATGGCGCGGCATCGCACGCATCACGTCGAGCACTCGCCGGTCGGCGTAGGGATCAGCCGCGAGCCTGTCGATCAAGCGATCACGCGCCCGCTGCGAGGTCATGCCCAGGCCGCGCACTTCGGCACTGTTGCCGGCGAAGTGACTCATTGCCACTCGGCCGTCACGCGACATTCGCGTCGGCCAGTTGCAGGCTCTCAACCCAGCCGCTGACCTTGTCGAGCGCCTGGTAACGGGTGAGGTCAACGAGGATCGGCGTGATCGATACCATGCCTTCGCGAATCGCATGAAAATCGGTGCCCGGACCTTCGTCGTCAGCGGCACCGGCCGGGCCGATCCACCACATGGCGCGACCTCGCGGATCGGTCTGTTCGATGGACGGTGCGGAACGATGGCGCTTGCCCAACCGCGTCACTGCGAAGCCCTTGATCTCGCTCCACGGCAAGTCGGGCACGTTGATGTTGAGGATGGTGTCGGCCGGCAACGGATCGAGCAGCAACTTGTTCAGGACGCGCAATACCGCTTCCGCCGCGCTGTCGAAATTGATGGCGTTGTGGTCGACCGAAACCAGCGAAACCGCAATGGCCGGCAAGCCCAGGAAGCGCCCTTCCATCGCCGCTGACACTGTTCCGGAATAGATCACGTCATCGCCAAGATTGGCGGAATTGTTGATACCGGAAACGACGATGTCGGGCTCCACATCGAGCAGGCCGGAAAGGGCCAGATGCACACAATCAGTCGGCGTGCCAGCGACGCGATAGCGCTGCTCACCAAGCTCGCTGACACGAATTGGCTGGTCGAGTGTGAGTGAATTACTGGCACCGGAGCGGTCGCGATCCGGTGCTACCACGATCACTTCGCCCCATTCCGCAAGACGCTGGGCCAGCACCCGGATTCCCGGTGCTTCGACACCATCGTCGTTGCTGACCAATACGCGCATTGCCACCCCGTTTACACCGGCAACGCCGGCAGAAATTCAATGCGCATGATAACGGATTCGAGTTGGCGGCCGGATCACAGGGCATGCTCCGAGACGGAAGCGCCCGCGCTGCAATGATTCAGGGAAGGATGATCCTGATACGGCCCCCCTGGCGTCCGAAACGTTTCGGGGTATGAGCCCGACGGTGCAACGAGGCATAAGGATCGGTCGCGATCTTACGCACGCGGCGCGGGTTGGAACTTGCCAAATCTCGCAACGCCGCTATGTTCAACAGCATGAAACGCCGCCCCGCTCCACCACCCAGCAACGACGACATCCGTCTGTTCCATGATGCGATCGGACCGGTGCGCGCGCTTAACCCGCGCAGCGAAGTGGTCGAACCCAAGCGTGGACCGGAACCCGAAGCGCGCCAATTCATGCTCGACGAAGCCGCCGTCAGCGGTGAGCTACTGACCCACGACTTCGACCTCGGCACCATCGAACTCGGCGACGAACTGTTGCATTTGAAGGAAGGCCAATCGCCGAAACTGCTGCGCGACCTGCGCCGTGGCAAATTCAGCATCCGCGCCGAAATCGACCTGCACCAGATGACCATTCCGGTCGCCCGCGAAGCGATTCGATTGTTCCTGGAAGATGCTCACCGTAACGGCGAATACTGCGTCCGCATCATCCACGGCAAGGGCCTGCGCTCGAAAGCCAACGGTCCGGTCATCAAGAAACTCACC
The DNA here is from genome assembly GCA_049661925.1 of Dokdonella sp. Taxonomy (GTDB): domain Bacteria; phylum Pseudomonadota; class Gammaproteobacteria; order Xanthomonadales; family Rhodanobacteraceae; genus Dokdonella. The sequence goes on along the minus strand of JBATAQ010000085.1, from coordinate 10,678 downwards.
GACAGCATGCTTCGCCGCCGCGCCGATGTGCTCGCCTACGCGTCAGCACTTCCTTCACAAGGCGGAACGGGTGCAGTGATCGTCTTGCTGGCGCGGTGAGGATGCGCTGTCACCGCAGGTTGAAACGCGCGGCCCGGTTTGCTGAAAATCCCACTCGACCTGACCGCGCTGTTTGAACTCGTTGCCACACATTCGTCTCATGTGGCCAATAAAAAAGCGACTTCATCGTCCGGGCTGCTCGGACGTTGGTATTGACTACTTGGGCGGCGACTCGTCAGAGCCGGGCTGGCCCTCCCAACGACGTTGAGCGGCCGCACGATCCCAAGGTGGGAAAACTTCTACTTCGATATTGACGCCAACCAGCGCGGACACTCGCTGCCTGAATTTCGCAATGTCCAATTCATGCCGATCGTCGATCACCACATTCCACGAATGGGTGCTCATACCCGTCGCCGACTGGTCGATCAAGGGAATAACCAGCCCCGCGCGGAATTCGCCTTCCCGACGTTCGCTTAACGTCGCAACGACGTGACCTGCATAGCGCACGCTGTCGCGCTTCACCTCGAATACGGTGACTACCGGGACGAAAAAATTTCCAATGAAGGGAAAGGCGGCCGCCATCCCGGCAATTCCGTCGAACCGATACCGGCCCGGCGGCAATGCCAGGCTGGTCAGATAGGCCGATCGCCCATCGACCTGCGCCACGTCGTTCTTCTTGTTGAGCTGAAAACGGATCAACTGATTCTTGGCACCTGGATTCAGATCGGTGACCAGAAGCACCGTCGGAACGGGTTCATAGCGGCTTTCGTCCGGACGCGAAACCTCAACGCTCATCAACACGATTGATTGGGACGCGGAGTTCAGCGCGGTCTGGCCGTTCTTGAGTGCCATCGTCTGCATCGTTGCGCAACCTGACGACAGCGCCACAAAGCCAACCAGAAAAACCCAGGTTTTCATCATTGTTGACTCCATGGATGGATTTCGAACTGCACGTACGTTTGGGTCAAAGAGTTTCGGTTGACACAAGGCATCGAACCAAGCTGGCGAAGGTTTCGCGCATTACCTTTGTCCTTCTATTCCAACGCGACCCGTGCGCGGTTGTCCTCGCTGACGCGATCAATCAACTCGTTGAACGGATCGATCCCGGCTTCGAAAGGTTCGCTGTCGACGACCACGGTGATGGTGCTGTCGCCATCCGCAACCGCCATCTTCTCGAGGTATAGCGGTTTTTCATCCTGTTCCTCGCCGCTCTTGGCCTTGGCGAAGATGCCGATCTTGATCGGGATATCGACCTTCGCTGGCGTCTCCTTGCCCTTGCCGTCAGCATGGAACTTGGCGGCGTGGATCTGCATCGTCACGTCGTACTTGCCATCGGGTCGTTTCTTCGCCGTCGCGCTGGTCATGCGGTTGTCGAACAAGGTGATCTTTTCGATGAAGTCGGTGATCAGGCTTTGGTATTCAGGTCCGGCCTGCATACGCAGTTCGGCGATCAGATCGCGAGTGTCCGTGTAGGGCGGTTGCTGGAAACGGACCTTGTCCAGCCAAGTACGCAGCGCGGCGTTGACCTTGTCTTCGCCGATATAGTCCTGCAAAGCGTAAAAAATCAGCGAACCCTTGCGGTAGTGGATGTAGGGCTGGTCCTCGACCAAGGCCAGTGGTTGTTCTTCAACGCGTTCGCCAGAACGACCGGAAAGATAACGATCCAATTCGTACTTCAGGAATTTGCGCATTTTCTCAGCGCCGTACTGGTGTTTCATGACCATCAGCGCTGAATATTGCGACAGGGATTCCATAAGCATGGTGGCGCCTTGGACGCGCGCGCCGATTGCCTGATGCGCCCACCATTGGTGACCGATCTCGTGAGCGGTCACGTAGGTGACGTAATCGATGTCGGTCGGCTTGCGCAGGTCGGCGATGAAGCCCAGCGCCTCGGAAAACGGCACGGTGTTGGCAAAGGATTGCGCGAACGCTGAGTAGTTCGGGAACTCAAGGATGCGCAACTGGCGAAACTGGTACGAACCGAAGTGTTGCGCGTTGTAGTCCAGCGACAACTTCATCGCGGCCAGCATGCGGTCGATGTTGTAGGAATGCTGCGGGTCGTAGTAGACCTCCAGCGCCACGTCGTTCCAGGTGTCGCGCGCCACCTTGTAGCGCGCCGATTGGAACGAGAAGAAATCCAGGATCGGCGTGTCCTGCGCGTAGTGGAAGTAGCGACGATTGCCTTCGGTCCATTCCTTCTGCAAGTAGCCCGGTGCGAGCGCGATCTGATCGGCACTGGTCGACAGCGTTGCATCGAAATGCACCCAGTCGGCATCGCAGGAAATCAGGTTGTCGGCGTGTCCGGCAACGTCTTCACGTTTCGGCATCAACTGCGCCGGCCCGAGGTCGTACTTGCGGCGGTCGTTGTTGTCGCTGAGTTGGCGACCTTCGTCGTAGCAGAAGTGTGGAAACGTGAAATTGTTGATGAACGTGCCGTTGTGGACGAGCTGTGTCCCAACCGGCTCGTTGGCGAAGCCGTCATAGGCGACGTGCATGCGGAACTCGAAGTCCATGGACGCACCCGGCGCCAGCGGCGTCGTCAGCTTGTACAACGTTAAGCCCTGCGCGGGATCGGCGTGGGCAATCGTATGTGCCGGAAAATCGAGGTCGACTTTCGCATCACGCGCCGGTGAGACCGGAAGTTGCACCAGCAACTCGTTGATCGGTTGATCGTGCTTGTTGACCAGCACGTAGCGCCCGTTGACGTCGACGGCGCGTTCGGCCGGGTGGATTGCAACATCAACCTTCACATCGGTGATGCGCGGCTGCGCCATGCCAAGGTATTTGCGATAGTTCTTCTCATAGTCGGCAGAGAGGCGCTGACCTTCGTCGTAGGCTTGGTAGCGGTACAAGCCGTGAGTGTTGTGGACGTTGAACGCACCGATGGCGATGAAGCCGATCAGTGCCAGCGCAAGCACGACGCGCGGCACCATACCAAAACGTTGCAGTGCCACGCGGCCACGCGCACGCCAACCACCGACATTGCCGCGCACCCAGTACAACGCGGCCAGCACCAGCAAGGCGATGGCGAAGCAGTACCAATAGGCGCGGAACGACAGATTGCCGATCCAGAACGTGCCGAAGCCATTCATGTCCGAGTACGGCGTGGCCGGCGCGGTGCCATAGCGATACAAGTGATCGTCAAGGTTGAACTGCGCCAGCGCAATCGTCGCGATGAGGAAGGCAACGAAAAGTCCGTAGCCGACGAATTTGTTGTTGGCCCACACTTGCAGCACCACGGCGAGGATGGCCATCAGCAGGAAGCTGAGCAAGTTCAATCCAAGGTATTGCAGGTACAACAGCGGCTGCACATCGTGGAAGCCGCACAGCAATTGATATCCAATGCATAACAACGATCCCGCCAGCAGGAAAGCGATGATTACCGCCGCCAGCGCGACGACCTTGGACAGCAGCGGAATCCAGTCCGGCGTAGGGAACGCATCGACCACTTCACTGATGCGGCCATCGCGCTCACGCCACACCAACTCGCCCGCATAGAAGCCGACCACGATGACCAGCAGGAAGGTAAAGCTGTTGCTCATCGACTGCGCCATCAAATGCGTTACCGGCCAAACGCTGGTGCCGAAAATCTCGCCGCTGTAGGCAAGAACAGTTCCGAGATTCATCAATCCGAACGCCAGCATCACCAGCAACGGCACGCCGCGCAGTACGCTGCGTGTGTCGAACCATGCAAGACTCAGGAACTGCCGAAAACGTACGCCAACGCCGGATTGCAGGCTCACCGCTGGCAGCACGATCGACGTGGCGGATACAGTCGCCTCGACTGGCGACGTATCAACGCGCTGGCGCCGTCGGAACCAGCGCAAGCCTTCGCGTTCCGGTTTGAACAACATGAATGCCAACACCAACAGGCCCACGCCGATCACGAGCCACAACGCGCGGTTTCCCAGCATCACGCCGACCAGTTCCGGGATCTGGGTATTGCGATCAGACGCTGTCCAGTAGCGCGTCACCAGGTCCAGCGCACTCAGTCCAAACGGATCGATCAGCGCGCCGAACGTTTGATGTTCAATATTGCCGTTACCGAGTATTGCGCCCGCGATCGTCCACAGCACGAAAAATGCGATGACGCCGATGTAGGTGCCCAACATCGAACGCGTCACCGTAGCCAGCAGGAACAGCAGTGCACCGAGGAAAAACAGGTTTGGTAGCACCAGCACCGCGAGTGCCCAGGCATACCCCGCCCAAGGCGTAGGGCCAAGCCGCGTCGCGTCCAGCCATGGCATGAGAGAGCCGAGCCAAAGCCCCATTGCCACCGCAACCAGCACCAGCACGCTGATCAGCCAGCCGGCGGCAAAGCGCCCGCCGAGATAGGCACTTCGTGGAACCGGCGTCGAGAACATCATCTCGGCGGTGCCCGATTGGAAATCGCGCAAGGCCGCGCCGGCAACGAAAATCGTGATCAGGAACAAGCCGATGATCGAGAAGAGTGCCAGCGTGGAAATGACAACGAATGGAGCGTTGCGATGGATGTTGCCGATGCCGCCGCCAAACGAGACAGCGTCGGAGCTGGCAGTGGCGAACGCCAATGCCGCGAGTGCAATCGCGATGAGCCAGAACAGTGGGCTCCTGAGTTGTTGGCGCAACTCGAAGCGAAAAATCTCGCCGAACATGATCAGGCCGCCTTGGCGGTAGCGGCAACGTGGCGCAACTGGCCGAAGTAGACGTCTTCCAGATCGGGCGACACGCTTTCGAAGCCCGCTTCCGGTTGAGCGTCGGCGAGGACATGAATTACGGTTTGGCCAGCGGCAAGTCGCGTGGAAAGAACGGTCATCCTTGCCCGATAGTCGACTAACGTGGACTTGTCGATCACTCGGCGCCAGACCCGGCCATCCAGTGAACGGATCGTCTCGCGCGGCTCGCCCGTCAGCCGCACTTGACCTTCGGCGATGATCGCCATGCGCGGGCAAAGCTCGGTCACGTCTTCCACGATGTGGGTGGAAAGAATGACCACCACGCGCTCGCCAATCTCCGCCAGCAGATTGTGGAAACGCTGGCGTTCTTCGGGATCAAGACCCGCCGTCGGCTCGTCAACGATTACCAGCTGTGGATCGCCGATCAAGGCCTGGGCAATGCCGAAGCGCTGGCGCATGCCGCCCGAGTAGGTGCCGAGTTTGCGCTTGCGCACATCGTGCAGGTTCACTTGTTTCAGCAAGGCATCGACCAGATCGTGGCGTTCGCCACGACCAATGACGCCCTTCAGCATCGCGAAGTGATCGAGCATCGCCTCGGCAGTCACTTTCGGATACAAACCGAATTCCTGTGGCAGATAACCAAGCACGCGCCGCGCTGCTGGTTTGTTGGCAATGACATCCAGCGGATTCGACGCAGGATCGCCGAGCGTGATCGTTCCCGTATCCGGATCCTGCAAGGTCGCAATCGTGCGCATCAATGTCGATTTGCCAGCGCCGTTCGGGCCGAGCAATCCGAACATGCCGTTTGGAATATCCAGCGAGACATCGTGCAGCGCACGCACACCATTGGCGTAAGTCTTCGACAAATTGCGGATCGTCAACATGGACTATTCCTTTTCAATACAACCGTCAAGCGGAATGCCTACGGCAGGCAACCAGCTTGCGCCGTTCCTCGCGAGCGAGACCGTCCCACAAGTCACGACGGCGGCCACCTTCGGGAAGCCCTGCGCTCGAAGCAAATGGTCGGGTCATCAGAATCTCGCCGCCAGCCCGCTCCACTGCCGCGCAGAGGTGCCGACCACTTCTGTTCATATGCAAGCTCTACTCGACCAACGGCACTCCGACGTTGCCCGCACCGTCGAATCCGTCGCGGAAAATCAGCAGCGGATTCACTTCCACCGAACCCATGTCGCAACCGGCCTGCTGGGGACGCGCCATACCGTTCTGTGAGGTAGTCACCGCTACTGCGCAGTCGCTCGTTCCAATCGGAATGGCGTCAATCGCCAAGCTTGACGGTCCAGGCCGATGCGTCAGCGTGCTTCCACCATTGTTGGCCAGTGCAGCCAACTGCGGGTCGGTCCCGGTGAGGTCGCCACCCAAGAGCGCAAAGGTTCCGCCGGAAATGTTTTCAACAAGGTTGTAGCCCTGCGAAATAATCGTGCCGGAAATATCAGGGCCAGCGGGAGCGGCATTGTCGGCGACGATGCTGTTCTTCAGGTTGGTGGCCCCACCGGCAGACGCCTGGAAAATTCCGCCACCGCCGACCGTTGCGATGTTGTCGGCAATCGTCGAAAAATTGATTGTGATGCTCGCGCCGGTACCGCTATTGTGGCTACCGGCACCAGTCGCCGCGGTGTTTCCGCTGACCGTGGAATTGATGACGTTGACTACGGCAGGCCCGCCCGTTGTCGTACTGTAATTTTCCAGTCCACCGCCAATGGTGGTTGGCTCGTTTGCACTATTTCCGCTAATCGTCGAGCCGCTAATGTTTGTCGTGGCAGCAACGGGTCCAGCGGAAAAATTGACCACTCCACCACCATCACGAGCCGCCGTGTTGTTGCTGATCGTGCTGTTTGTGATCGTCGTGGTGGTCACCGCATTGGATGCAATGGTTCGGATTCCCGCATGGAAGCGGCTGGCTGTGTTTCCGGAAACTATCGAGTCGACAAGACTGAGCGTGCCGTCCTGGTTGGATATGCCACCCGCAAACCCGGAGCCTGGCCCGCCTATGACCGTCGATACATTGCCGCTGATGGTTGAACCCATGATCGTCGTCGTCCCACCGACGAGGCTGACGCCACCGGCAAACGCGCTGCTACCCACCGATGTCGCGCTGTTGTTTGAAACAACGGAGTGGGTGATGTTCAAGATTCCGGTCGAATAAATCCCGGCAGCGCTGGCACTGCCCTGGTTGGAGATACTATTTCCAGTGATATCGGAATCGTTGATATTCAGCGTGTTTGAAGCGCCAAGCAACAGAATTCCCGCGCCGTTCGACCCACTCGATACCATGCCACCTGCGCTGTTGTTTTCGACCCTGCAGCTGTTGAGCGTGGTGATCGACGCGACGGCGTCGGAGATGGCAAGACCGCCGCCGTTGGCACCGCCTTCGTTGTTGGCGATGACGACGCGGTTGAGGGTGGCAATGACGGTACCAGCCTCGACCAGCACACCGGCTCCGAGCGCGCTTCCAGTGTTGCGACCGTAGCGAATCGTCAGATCGTTCAGCACTTTCTGGCCGGCAAGGCGAAGGTGAAAAACGCGCTCGCTGGCAACACCAGCGGTGCCGGCTGCCTGGACAATCGTTGTTGCCGAACTGGCCCCATTGATGGTGATGTCACTGTTGATGTCCAGGTCGCCATCGGCATTGAGGTCTTCGTTCGAGCCGCCCGGACTGCTGCTGAAGACCCCGGCAGGAAGGGTAATCACATCAGGGCCGGCGAGCGCGTTGGACTCACTGATGGCGGCTCGCAAACTGCATGCACCTACTGCATCCGAGCAGACTCCATCACCCAACACGACGTCCTGCGAGTCGAAACTGGTGTTGACGACGAATGTCGCCGCGCTGGCCGCTGGTGCAAAACCAGCCGAAGCCAGTCCAAAAATTGCCGCAACAACGACTGATCTGTTCAACTCGCCACCCCTTCACGTTGCGCGTTCAATCTAGTCTGCATCGTCGGCCGGCAGCGCCGACTCCCCATTGCAGCGAACCCGCCGACAGCGTTTCCGCCCACCACCAATGCGTCTTGCGTCCGTACTCTCCACAACCAGCGCAGGAGCGGCGAACCTGAGCGTTTAACGCATCTGCCAGCAGGCCGAGACTATCGGAAAAGGGTGACAACTGGTAAGCAGCTCGATCACGCACGCGAACCAACCGTCCGCGACTACCGCGCCGGGTGGAATCACGTTCAAGGCACACGCGGATGACACTTCCATTCGCTGACTCAAACGCTGACCGGCGATATCTCAAGCACGACCAACATCGATCTCACCCAGCTCGGGAATCCACGGAAGATAAGCTTTCCAGCGTGCCACTGAGCGGGTGTAGATCGGCTGGCGGACCTGGGTGATGCTGGCCGTGCGCACGAGGCTGTCGCTGGCGTAGTGCTCCAGGCAGGCGGGGTCCCATTCAAGGCCAAGCCAATCGATCAGGCGGCGTGATTCGGTTTCCTGATCAGCGACCATCGCTTCGTAGTCAACTTCAATGAAGCGCCCGGGCAGCACGTTGCGCCAGTGCTGCATCATGTCCTGATAACAGGCGATGCGATGCAGCAGATCGGGCCAGCGCGAGGCCCATTGGATTTTGCCGAACTGGGTCAACCAGCACGACAGTGCGACATCACGCAGGTCGCGTCGGCAATGGATGATCCGCGCCTTCGGAAACAACGTGGTGATCCATCCGAGCAACGCGTAGTTGTCGGGCATCTTGTCGACGACCCGAAGCGCAGCGGGCTTGCCGAGACTATGCTTGAGCAGTGACAGCTCTTTGAGGTAGTGCTCGGCAATCGGAGCAAGAGTCGCTTCATCCAGACGATCGAGCACGCCTGCCCGAAACACGTCTTCGTTGCCATTGGCGTCAGTCGCACGCGAACGCGCCGACAAGGCGTGAAAAGACTGGGACGCGAAGTTGCGCTCACCGATACCCAGAACCTGCGGATGGCGGGCCAGGATCTGTTCGGTCAAGGTAGTACCAGATCGCGGCATGCCGACGATGAATACGGGCTCCTCGCTGGCATTGCCGATGTCGCTGCAACGGGCAAAGAATTGCGCATCGAAGCCCTGCATGATTCCGGCGCTGCGCAAGGAATGCGCTTCGCGCACATAAGCCTGATCGCGCTTCTCGCGCTGCTGCCACTGACTGACGTTGGCAGCGGCCATATGGGAGGCGGCGGTTTGCCAGTCCTTGAGTCGATCATGGTACTGCGCCAAACCGCTGTGCAGCCCCGCGCTCGCTCCATCGCGAAGTCGCGGTTTGACGAGAAGGCGCTGCATGCTCTTGACGTGCCTGGCATCGAGTGATTCGCGCTGACTGCCGGCGAGTCCACTGAGCGCAGGGATGCAATTCGGATTCAAATCCAGTGCTTGCAAGTATTCGCTGTTGGCCTGATCCACTTCACCGGATGACGCAAGAATTTGGCCACTCAAAGAATACAAGGCAGCGTTCTGTGGTTGCGCCTGCTGGGCTTTTCGAATTTGCGTGATTGCAGTATCGGCGTCGCCTTCCTGCCAGAGGCACTGCGCATGCACTCTGAGCACGTCGACATCGCCCTTGCAGTTTTCGAGGACTTCGTCGAGCAGTTTCAAGGCGAATGAGGACTGGCCCTGATCCAGCATCACCGACGCGAGCCCTGCGTGCGCCGCAAGGTCATCCGCTTGCAGCTTCAGTGCGCTTCGATACCAGGCAATGGCTTCCGGGAAATCACCGTTTTCTTGCCAGACTCGCGCGATGTCCACGCAAAGCTCGACCGAGTCCGGTTTCAGCTCAAAGGCATCGGCGTATGCATGCATGGCCTCGTCAAAATCCTCGACCTGGACCAGGCAACGACCGAGCAGACGCTGCGCTTGCCAGGACTCCGGCGCTTTCTCGACAGCACGACGACAGTGTTCCAAGGCCTTTTCACCATCACCAAAGGCCGCCAGCAACGCGCCGAGATTGCTCTCCGCACGAACGTGCTCCGCGTCTATTTCCAGCGCCTTGCGATAGCTTTTTGTCGCCGTTCGCCAGTGTCCGCCGAGTCGCTGCGCATCAGCCAGGGCGCAGCGATAGTCGGCATTGCCGGATTCGAGCTGGCACAACGACTTGAACAACTTCGTTGCTTGATCGAACGCCTGGTCTTCGAGCAAGGCGCAAGCGAGGTTGTAGCGGGCTTGGGGGTAGTAGGGTTTCAGTTCGAGTGCACGCTGCGACGCGGCGATGGCCGTAGCGAAATCGCTCTTGTCACATTTCGCTTGCTGCAGGCGCGCATGTCCAAGGTTGCACCAATACCAGGGTTCGTCCGGTGCGTTGGCGGTAGCAGATTCGAGATGACTGCACGCATTGGTTAGCGCGCCTATCGAAAGCGCATGTAAACCCAGAGCGTGATGTGCGTCCGCGTTCGCTGGATTTGCGACAAGTATCGTTTCGGCGAGACGCGCAGCCCCCGCAACATCGCCGGTTCGCAGTAGATCGCCGGGTGTTGTTTCAGACATTCGGGAGCCAACAAAAAAGGGCGCGGATCGGCAACCAGCCGATTACGCGCCCATGGGATTGGACAGACTGGTAGAACGCGAATATCAGGCGACGGTTACCTTCTTGCGACGACGCATTGAGAAGTAGCCAAGTCCGCCAACGGCACCCAACAAGGCCAAAAGTCCACCCGGCGAAAGCACGGGCACAGGTACCATCACTGCGGGCACACCTGCCTGGACGTAGTTGACCACTTCGCTCAATTCATTGGCCGACAATCCGGACAGCAATCCCGCAGCCTGCAAGGCTGGCACGGACTCGAAATCCCTGGCTGCGGCAATTGCAGCGGCCGGAGCAAGGGTTGGATCGGAGAGCTGTGCAAACACCATGAGACGCGCGGTCGCGCCGGGCGCAATGGTTACCGGATAACGCAAGCCGAAGGTGGCGGTCTGTGAATCGCCATTGCCCGGTGTCAATGCATTGGACGGGATCACGGCCGCACCGGTACCGTAGCGGCTCAGGGTAATGCGTGGATCGC
>JBATAQ010000084.1:0-4536 GCA_049661925.1 Dokdonella sp. | reverse complement strand
ACTGGTCAAGCGTTTCGCCGGGCTGCCGCCCGCCGCCCCATCCCCGGATCAAGTCCGAGGACAGGCTCTTTCTCCTCGCAGAGAAACGTGGGCCAACGGATGCGCCCGTGGCGGGTCGGTCGTGCGGAGAAGCCGCACGACTACGCGTTCTTTTGTTCTTCTCCCCTCGGGAGAAGATGCCCGGAGGGCAGATGAGGGTCCGGCTCTTGTGCCATTTTTTATGGTTGCGACGTTGTCGCTTTGCTCTGGTTGGCTGTCGCAAGACTGGTCAAGCGTTTCGCCGGGCTGCCGCCCGCCGCCTCATCCCCGGATCAAGTCCGAGGACAGGCTCTTTCTCCTCGCACAGAAACGTGGCCCAACGGATGCGCCCGTGGCGGGTCGGTCGTGCGGAGAAGCCGCACGACTACGCGAGCTGGCTCCGGGGTTCTCTGACAGCACTTCCTTGTGCTGACCGCGAACTGGCCCGAATCCTTTCGGGCCACCCTGCGTGCCTCTTCTCCGCCAACTCGCCTCCCCGAATCGGGATGAAGGTCAAATGCACGCAGCGCAAAGCGCTTCGTAAAGCTGCCGCCTTGCGGCGGATGCTGTGTCTTTTGATTCACCCGCCCGTTCCTGTCGGCAAGTGCTGGACGGATCAGCCGCTTGCGGGCCACTCGATGGATCGCGTGGCTTCGGCTGCGGCACAAGGATGTGCCTTCAGCCGAACCCGGCCAGTGCTTGCGCAGTCGTGCGGCTTCACCGCACGACCGACAGGCCATCGGGTCGCAACTTTGGGCTACGTTTCTGTGCGACGGTGTGTGTCAAGGTAGCTCGCGCGCCGGCAGGCGCGAGAAACGCTTGACCAGTCTGGCGGCAGCCAACAATGAGAGCGAAGCGGCAGCCCCGCAAAACGCCTGACCAGCCCGGTGTAAGTGGATGATGGACGTTTAGATGGCCAAACCAAATAAGACAGTGCACAAGAACCGGACCCTCACCCTCGGTCCCGGCGGGAGAAGGGAGCAAAACAGGCGGCAGCCAGAAAAATGGCGACGATTGGCCAAAACCAATCGAAGCGACGCGTGGCTAAATCGCCGCCAGCCCCGCGCGACCGGCCAGCGCAATGGCCGATTCGTGGCGTTCGCTGTAGCGGTCTACCAGGTAGTCCGACACGCCCCGGGTCAGCAGCGTGAACTTCATCAATTCTTCGACAACGTCGACGATACGGTCGTAGTAGGGCGATGGCTTCATCCGATCCGCATCGTCGAATTCCTGCCAGGCCTTGGCGACGGACGACTGGTTCGGAATTGTGAGCATGCGCATCCAGCGACCGAGGATGCGCATCTGGTTGACGGCATTGAATGATTGCGAGCCGCCGGAGACCTGCATCACGGCGAGTGTCTTGCCCTGCGTGGGCCGCACCGCGCCCACGCTTAGCGGTATCCAGTCGATTTGCGTCTTGAGGATTCCCGACATTGCTCCGTGTCGTTCCGGCGAACACCAGATCATGCTTTCCGCCCACTGCGCCGATTCGCGCAGTTCGGCGACTTTCGGATGATCGACCGGCGCGGCATCGGCCAGCGGCAAGCCGGTCGGGTTGAAGATGCGGGTTTCACCCCCGAGTGCCTGCAACAGGCGAGCCGATTCCTCGCAGACCATTCGGCTGAACGAGCGCTCCCGCAGCGATCCGTACAGCAGCAGAAAGCGCGGTGGATGCGTTGCCGCCATCGGCGTGGTTAACGCATCAACATCCGGTCGTCGAAAGCAGCTCGTATCAATGTTCGGGAGATCGACCGGACTAACCATTCGCACGAGTGCCGGCTGGAACTACGCTGCCGTCTCCGCGAGTGAAGTCTGCGCGCTGTGGGTCCGGCAGAAGGTCGAGGATGGTTTCAGATGGTCGGCATAATCTGGTGCCGAGCGGAGTAACAACTACCGGACGATTCATCAGGATCGGGTGGGCAATGATCGCGTCGATCAGTTGCTCGTCGGTCAGTGTCGAATCGCCAAGTTCGAGTTCCGCGTACGGCGTCCCCTTTTCGCGGAGCAATTCGCGCACGGGCATGTCCATCGCGGCGAGCAAGGCATGCAAGGTTTCACGATCCGGCGGAGCCTTCAGGTACTCGATCACGGTCGGTTCGACACCGCTGTTGCGGATCATGCCGAGTACGTTTCGCGAGGTGCCGCAGGCCGGGTTGTGGTAGATCGTTATTGCCGTCATTTCTGCCTCGTTGCAACGGTGGATGGGTATTCGTACCAGTCGCGTGTCCGGTTCACCACGCGCACAACCAGCAACATTATCGGAACCTCGATGAGCACGCCGACAACGGTGGCCAGCGCCGCGCCGGACCCGATACCAAACAGACTGATTGCCGTCGCGACCGCTAATTCGAAAAAGTTCGAAGCGCCGATCAGGGCCGACGGACCGGCGACGCAATGCTGTTCACCCAATCGACGGTTCAACCAGTAGGCGAGTGCGGAATTGCCGATCACCTGAATCAGGATCGGAACGGCGAGCAGGACGATCACCAAAGGTCGTTGCAGGATCGCCTCGCCCTGCAGCGCAAACAGCAGAGTCAGAGTAAGCAGCAGAGCAAGCATTGAGGCGTGCCCGGCATGGCCCAGCGCACGCTCGAACGTCGCCTCACTGCGCTTGAGCAGCCAGCGTCGCCAGAGTTGTGCGAGGACGACCGGGATCACGATGTAAGCAACGACCGAAACCAGCAGCGTCGCCCAGGGCACCACGATCGCCGACATGCCGAGCAGCAATGCCACGATGGGCGCGAACGCGACCAGCATGATGCTGTCGTTCAACGCGACTTGGGTGAGAGTGAACATGGGATCACCACCGGTCAGTCGGCTCCATACGAACACCATCGCGGTGCACGGTGCCGCTGCCAGCAGGATCAATCCTGCGACATAACTGTCCAGCTGCTCCGCTGGCAGCCATGGCGCGAACAAGTGTCGAATGAACAGCCACGCCAGCAACGCCATCGAGAAGGGTTTCACCGCCCAGTTCACGAACAGGGTGACGCCCATCCCGCGCCAATGCTTGCCAACCTGTCCGAGCGTTCCGAAGTCCACCTTCGCGAGCATCGGGATCACCATGATCCAGATCAGCACGCCGACAGGCAGGTTGACGCCGGCCAATTCCATGTCGCCAATCGCGGCGACTACGTTCGGCATCAGCCAGCCCAGCGCGATGCCGACGACGATGCAGGCCAATACCCACCACGTCAGATGACGCTCGAAACCCCCCATCGTGGGAGCGGGTGGGCCGGCTTGGTCAGAACGGCTTTTCATTGCTTGCCGATCTCGCTCAGTTCGTGCTTCAGCGCGATGCCGTCAAGGCTCGCCAAGGGCAACGCGAGAAGCAGCTCAATCCGCCGCTTCAGTGCCATCGCAGCGGTGACGAAGGCTTGGCTGCGTTGTCCTTCGTCTCCGCTGGCAGAAGCTGGATCAGGAATTCCCCAATGCGCAGTACTCGGCTGTCCAAGCCAGAACGGACAAACCTCGCCCGCAGCGTTGTCGCACACCGTGAAAATGAAATCGAATTGCGGCGCGCCCGGTTCGGAAAACTCGTCCCAGTTCTTGCTGCGGTACTCGGCGTAGGGCAGTCCCATCCGTTGCAGCGTTGCGACTGCCAGTGGATTGACTATTCCGGTCGGGTGGCTGCCAGCAGACCATGCCCGAAAGTTGGGTGCGCCCAATGCGTTGAGCAGGCCTTCGGCCATGATTGATCGCGCCGAATTGCCGGTGCAGATGAAAAGAACGTTGTAAGGGTAGGAGCGCATGGTCTGGAGTCTCGAGAGGGTCAGGAAGAAATTTCACACTCGCCACCTTCGCAGCAGTGTTCTGTGAGGAAGGCGAGCAATGCATTCATTTGCGGGTAGTCGGCGCGATATATCAGGTTGCGACCCTGTTGTTCGACCGAGACCAGGTCCGCATTGGCGAGTTCTTTCAAGTGGAACGACAGAGCATTTCTGGCGATGTCCATTTGCTCTGCCATCACGCTTGGCAGCAAGCCGGCGGGGCCAGCGACCACCAGCGCACGGAAGACCCGCAAGCGCTGGGTATGGGACAGGGCAGAAAGTGCAGCCACGGCTTCGTTCTCGATCATCATTCAATGATACTTGAACTATTGAATGAATGGAACGTAGTGTTGCGCCAGTGCACTCAAGGGAACCGAGATCTTTACGCCGCTTCGGCCGTCGTCAGGATTCCGTCGCGCACCACGTAGCGCCGGATTGGCTTGCGAAAGTGAGTTTCGTGATGGCTGAACACGATAAGAGCCGCATTGGCCAGCCACGTGTCGATTCCGAGGACGACGCATTCGCGAGTGGCTGCGTCGAGGCCTTCGAATGGCTCGTCGAGAATCACGATGCTGGCGCTTTGCAGCAGGGTGCGAGCGATGGCCACGCGCCGTGCTTCGCCGCCGGACAGGCCAACGCCGTACTCGCCAATCGGTGTCGCCAAACCCAATGGCAAGCTGTGAACGAAGTCGTCGAGAGCGACCGCGTTGAGTGCCGCGAGGAGGCGCGCATCGTCGGCAGATGGATC
>JBATAQ010000083.1:0-1896 GCA_049661925.1 Dokdonella sp. | reverse complement strand
GCCGACCCGTCGCCGCCTTGCGCAACGCATCGCGTGCCGCTGTGGCCGTGGCTTCGTCGGTCAGGTCGAACTGCTCGAATTTCTTGCCGTGCAGCTTGAAAAGTCGCGACTTGAATGCCTGGTCCGGGTGGGCGAGGGCGGCTTCGATAGTCCAGTACTCACGCGCCTTGAATGCTTCGATTTCTTCTTCGCGCTCGGCAATCATGCGCAGGGCAGGTGACTGCACCCGACCGGCCGACAGCCCGCGTTGCACCTTGCGCCACAGCACCGGCGACAGGTTGAAGCCAACCAGATAATCCAGCGCACGACGGGCCTGCTGGGCGTTGACCAGATCCATCGACAGCTTGCGCGGCTCGGCAACGGCGGCCTTGATCGCTTTCGGCGTGATCTCGGAAAACACCACGCGATGCAGGTTCTTGCCTTCCAGCAAGCCACGCTCACGCAGGATCTCGGCGATATGCCACGAAATCGCTTCACCCTCGCGATCCAGGTCGGTCGCGAGGTACAGCGACTCGGCTTTCGAGGCCGCCTTGGTGATCGCCGCAACGTGCTTCTCGTTGCGCTCGATCACTTCGTAATTCATGTGGAAGTCGCCGGCTGTATCGACCGCGCCTTCCTTCGGCACCAGATCGCGCACGTGGCCGTACGAAGCAAGAACGATGAAGTCCTTGCCGAGGTACTTGTTGATCGTCTTGGCTTTCGCCGGCGACTCAACGATGAGGAGATTCTTGGCCATGCTGCTGTCCTTGCCGCCTGATCGGGTGGCACAACGACCATGGCGGGGAGCGCCACGGCAGGGATGATGCGGAGTTCAATAAGGTATCGCGTGAAAAACGCGGCGGCGTCGACAGTTCTTTGCGAACACTGAACGACGTTGCTTATTCAGTGAACACACGGTGCGGTCGCAGTGTCAAGCGGCCTCGGCGAGAAGCGGGTCACAGTTGGCGCAATGGTTTCAGCCAATCCGGCGGGCGTAGTGGCCACCCGGGCTGGCAACCACGTCGCCTTCCAGTTCGAGCAGGAACAGCATGGAAGACAGCGCATCCACGCCCAGGCCGGTGCGCTCGGCGAGCACGTCAATGGCGACGTTGTCGTGGCCCAGGGCGTCCATCAGAGTGGTGTAGTCGGCATCGCGCGTGCGAGCCGGACCGCGTGTTTGGGAGGCTGCGGGGCTGGCGCTCGACGGCGTCCCGGCTGCATCTCCAAGCCGCTCGCGCAAGCGCTCGCCCAGCTCGCCAGCCAACGAACGCAATTCAACGATCACTTCATCTGCCGTCTCGATCAGCTTGGCGCCGTCGCGAATCAGTCGGTGGCAGCCACGCGCCATCGGGTTGTGGATGGAGCCGGGAATCGCGAAAACCTCGCGACCTTGCTCCGATGCATATCGTGCCGTAATCAGCGATCCCGATTGCACGCTGGCCTCGACAACCAAAGTGCCCAGGCTCAGCCCCGCGATGATCCGGTTGCGACGCGGAAACAGGTTCGGTTTCGCCGTGATGCCGGGCGGATACTCGCTGACCAGCGCGTGGTCGGCGCCAATGCGCTTCGCCAGCTCGGTTTGCGAACGCGGGTAGACCACGTCCGGGCCAGTGCCGAGCACGGCCACCGTTGCGCCGCCGGCATCCATCGCCGCCGCGTGCGCCGCGCCATCGATGCCCTGCGCCAGTCCGCTGGTGATGGTGAAGCCGGCCGTGGCGAACGCGCGGGCGAATGCCTTCGCCGTCGCGATGCCGCCCTGGCTGGCGTTGCGGCTGCCGACAATGGCGATTTGTGGCATCCACAACCGCGCCGGTTCACCAACGATGAAGAGTGCTGCCGGTGCGCCGCTGACATCCGCCAACAGGGCCGGGTAGTCGACATCCTGGCAGGTGATGAAATGGTGGTTGGGTTGCGCGA
>JBATAQ010000082.1:0-55534 GCA_049661925.1 Dokdonella sp. | reverse complement strand
TCGAGGTTGACCGACTTCAGCGCCTGATGGCCTGAAGCGTAGGTCTTGCTGACGTTTTGTATTGAAAGGATGGCAGTCACGCGTGCTCGCTTCGCGGAAAACGGGCGGACATCGTAGCGGACGCCCGTGAATGCAGTGTTCTGGCATCACACGATTGTTCCGCTACTTGTGTCGCGTGAGCCAACTGAGCGCGCGCTCGCGCTCGACGTCTCGGCCTGCAATAACGTCGCGCAAGTGAGTTACAACTGCGATATCGGGATCGACGCCATGATCGGGCTGCGCGGTCTTGGGCATCCATGCGATCAATGGAATGTCGACGGCGACGCCCGAGTACGGCAGCGTGATCCACGCAAGCTGCCCGCCGTTGAGTCCGCGCAGATTGCCGCCGGTAGTCTGGCCGACCAAGGTCGCTGTGGCAGTGGCCTTGAGATCGCGCGCGATCATATAGCCAGCGGAACTCATGCGTGGTCCGACCAATGCGACGACTCGACCGCGATACGGTCTGGCGACTGGCACGATGACGCGGTCTGCTGGCTGCTCGCGCAGCACCCAGTTGCGGCCGCTACCACGCACAACCTTTCCGGTGCGGTCAAAAAAATCGAAGTCCCAGGTGTCCAGGTAGCGGGCGAGCCGATATGGCACTCGCTCATAGGCGGATTCCGCGCGTGGAGCCGGGAACGTATGCGGCCTGACAATGAGATGGGACAGCAGCGCGTCGCCGATAGCGTCGTCGCCACCTTCGTTTTTCCGCAGGTCGATGACCAGGCGCTCGATGTGCCGTGCCGCCAGCGCATCGAAACTTCGATCGAGAAAACTCTTCCAGTCGAAATCGTCGCGCCAGAAGGAGAAGGTCGGCAGAGTCAGCGTCGCCACACGGCCATCAATGCGGAGCTGCCACGCATCCGATTCCGGTACGACGCCTGCGGCGAGCAACGCCGATTCACGGGCCTTGATCGTTGTCGCGGCGACCGCAGCGTTGCGTTCAACGCCACGCGGATCTCGCAGGCGCAGCTGATAGTGGCCATCAGCCGGCGGATGCAGTAGCGGCAACAAGCGGTCCGTCGCGCCACCGTCGAACGTGCTGTCAATCTGTGAGCGACGCTTGCCGTCGCTGCTGCCGTCGGCGCGCAGATAGGGCAGCAATTCGGCCACCAGTTCGGCAGAACTGCGGCCGTCGATGTCGAGAATTTCGTCATTGCTGCGGATCGCCGAATCCGAACTTGCGGTCACCAGCAGGCGGTCGCCATTCAGTCGCACGTGGACGGGTAATAGCGGTAGAGCGGCCAAACTCGTCTGCATGGCGTCGGATTGGTTGAGTGGATTCGTCCACGTATGTCCGCAGCGCACGGCAGCGGCCAAGCGCGATGCAATGCGATACATCTGGACCGCATCGACGCCATTGGCGACTTCGGCACCCGCACGCGCGAACTCGGCGTCAAGTTGCTCGGCTGTGATGTAGCGATAGAGGCCGGGATGCAGCTCGGTAAACACCCGCTGTAGAAGTTTCAGTTCGCCGACGGCCTGTTTGGCGGTCAGCGTTGCAACTGCGGAGGTCGCAAAACTTGGGATGACACATAGGGACAGCAACAGGATGCAGATGAATCGGAACATGATCGGCTCGCGATGGAAGAGACGCCGTCAACGTGCCACGTAGACCTTTCAGCGTCGTTCCAATGCCTGAATTTCGATGTCGATTTATTGTTTGGGACGTAGTGCCATCGACTTCGCACGAAACTGGGTTGGCGTCAGGCCGGTTTGCGCCTTGAATACGCGATTGAAACTGGTCTTCGAGCTGAAGCCGGCGGCGAATGCGATCGCCAACACGTCACCGTCGGCGTTCGGATCGGTCAGCTGGTGCTCGACATCGGCAACACGCAGCCGATTGATGGCAGCATTGAAGCTCAAGCCGAGTCCTTCGTTGAGCGCGCGAGACAGGTACGCGGTGTTGGTGCCAAGCAGCCGCGCCAAACGATCCAGACCCAAGTCGGGATCGCGCCAACAACCTTCCGCAGCGGTCCGGTCGAGCCAGAGCTGACCCTGCGCCTGCCAGTCACGCATCGGCGTGTCGGACGGCGTGGACGGCAGCGCATCTACGGCGGGCATTGCCGGCTCGACGACATCGGTCGGAACGGGATATCGACTGTCAGCGTGACGCCAACCCTCCAGTCCAAGGATCACAATCAGCGTACAAAAGCCCACATAGAGCGGAAAGCGCTGGTAGTAGTTGAAAGCGTCGAGGGCGCTCGTCGTTTCGTAGATTGCCCACATCGGCAACGCCAGTACGAACAACAACAGCATGTTGCGCAGCCATTCGATTCGATAGTCCTCGCGGTTGCCGACATTCCCGTCGAGCCAACGCTGATAGTGGCGATAGGCGCGCAGCGCGAGCCACAGGTACAGCGCCATCGACATGATTTCCAGCACGGTTTCGGCCGGATCGATCCAGCGCTCGTGAATGCTGGCGTTCCATGCATTCTTGACGGCTATCGGTTGAGCGAACATCACTGCTCGATATCCAAACTGGAGCGCGCCCGGCAGCAGGTGCCACGCCCAGCCACGCGGCATTGTCGACGAGGTCAAGCGCTTTACATGTAGATACAACAAGGGCCCGAACGCCAGACCGACCGTGAACGGCGCAAACGAAAGCCACGGGTAGACATCGTAGTAGCCGGCAAAACCGAGAATGTACGGTCCTAGTTTGAGAACGATCAGCACGATCAGCGCCGCCAGCAGCCGATTCGCGCAGCGATTTCGCGGCGTGCAGCAAAGCAGTAAAGCGACCATCAGGCCGAACAATGCGCCCAGCGCAAGCGTGGTGCTCCAGGAACCAAATCGGATCATCGGCGGAGTCTAACGGCTGCCTTCTTGCCCGAACCGAATCGATTTGAAATCGCAAACCGAAACTGATCGTCGCGGCGTGTCGATTTCCTGCATCTTCGTTCGTCTAACCCATTACAGCTGTCCCAACCCAACCGGAGAATCAAGATGCGCGTCATGGTCATGGTGAAAGCAAGTCGCTCGTCGGAAGCGGGCCAGATGCCCAGCGAGCAGTTGCTGACGGACATGGGCAAATACAACGAGGAACTCGTCAAGACGGGCATCCTGCTGGCTGGCGAAGGCCTGCATCCCAGCAGCAAGGGATTTCGCGTGGCTTTTTCCGGTGCCTCGCGCACGCTGAAGGATGGCCCGTTTGCCGAAACGAATGAGCTGGTCGCCGGTTTCTGGCTGTGGCAAGTGCGCTCGATGGAAGAAGCCATCGAATGGGTGAAGCGCTGCCCCAACCCGATGCCTGACGATTCGGAGATCGAGATCCGCCAGGTATTCGAGGCCGAAGAGTTTGGCGCGGAATTGACACCGGAACTGCGAGAACAATCCGATCGTGTTTTCACCGACGCGGTCGCCAACGCAAACCCGAAATCCTGATCCGTCCACAAAAGGTCGAGCAGCCACCATGAAACTCAATGCCTATCTACAGTTCGACGGCAACTGTGAAGCTGCCTGGTCGTTCTATGCCGAGATTTTCAATGGAAAAGTGGAATTGATGCGCTTTCGCGATGCACCACCTTGCGAGGGAAGGGACGCGCCGCCGCCGGACCACGTCATGCATGGCTGCGTGACCTTCGCCGACCAGAGCCTGATGGGCACGGACGCCACGATGGGTGCAGCCGCTGAGTCGATGAAGGGTGCGCACGCGGTCATCAACACCGACGATGTGACGCAGGCCGAATATCTTTTCGCGGCACTGGAGCCTGGCGGCGACGTGCAGATGCCGATTGGCAAGACCCTCTGGGCCGAACGCTACGGTATCGTCACTGACCGGTTTGGCACGTCATGGATGGTCAACTGCGCGACGGCCGCGTGATCGACCGTGCAAAAAACTGCCAAAACCCTCGTCGAATTTTTCGACTTGATTCGCGATGAATGCAGTGGTGTCATCACAGTCGATGACTACGCCAGCCAAACCGCAATCGGTCCAACGCACCATCGAAGCGGTCTGGCGTATCGAGTCGCCACGACTGATCGGTGGCTTGGTGCGCATGCTGCGCGATATCGGCGACGCCGAGGATGCGGCTCAGAATGCGCTGGTATCGGCACTGGAAAATTGGGCGAAGGCGGGCGTGCCGGACAACCCAGGCGCTTGGTTGATGGCGACGGCAAAGAACCGTGCCATCGATCGCTTGCGTCGAGAAAAACTGGCGCAGCAGAAATTCGATGGACTCGGTGACGAGTCCGAGTTCACTCCGGTGAGCCTGCAAAGTCCAAGCGAGGCAGCGGACGATGACATCGGCGATGATCTACTGCGACTCATCTTCGTCGCCTGTCATCCGATCCTGCCCGCCGAAGCACGCGTGGCGCTGACTTTGCGTTTGCTCGGCGGCCTCAGCACGGACGAGATTGCCCGGGCATTCCTGCTGCCCGAAGCGACCATCGCGCAGCGCATCGTTCGCGCGAAGAGAACCCTTGCCCAGCAACCGGTCGCATTCGAGGTTCCGCGTCGCGCCGAATTGTCGGAGCGGCTGGACTCCGTTCTGGGAGTCATCTATCTGATCTTCAACGAAGGCTATGCGGCGACATCGGGCAGCGACTGGATGCGGCCCGGACTCTGCGAGGAAGCGCTGCGACTGGGTCGCGTACTTGCCGGCTTGGTGCCGAACGAATCGGAAGTTCATGCACTGGTTGCGTTGATGGAAATCCAGGCATCGCGTGCTGGTGCGCGAGTGAACGGCGACGGCGAACCGATCCTGTTGCTCGAACAGAATCGCTCGCGTTGGGATCGCTTGCTGATTCGTCGCGGTCTGATCGCATTGAAGCGCGCGGAACAACTGGGTGGAAGCGAAAGGCCTTATGCCCTGCAAGCCGCGATTGCCGCTTGCCACGCTCGCGCTCTGCGCGCAGATGACACCGATTGGGCATTGATCGCGACGCACTACGGCACGCTTGCCAAGGTAATGCCATCGCCAGTGGTCGAACTCAATCGCGCGGTTGCATGTGGCATGGCATACGGCGCGGCTGCGGGTTTGCAGCTCGCGGATCAGCTGGTCGACGAACCGGCCTTGAGCCGCTATCACCTGTTGCCCGCCGTACGCGGCGACCTGTTGTTCAAGCTCGGTCGCCGCGCCCAGGCGCGCGAACAATTCCAGCTTGCGGCATCGCTCACCGACAACGAACGCGAACGAAACCTGATGCGACAGCGCGCTGCGGCGTGCTCACCGTGATTGAAGAAATGCCAACGACGCCAAGAGGTTTTTCATGCAATATCTGATGACGATCAACATTGACGAAACCCTGATCGACAAGTTGCCGACAGCCGAATACGATGAACTGATGCGTGGTTGCCTGGCCCACGCCGATGAGTTGCGCCGAGATGGCAAGCTGCTCGGCTCGCAACAGCTTGAACAACCGGCTACGGCGAAAACCTTGCGCGTTCGCAATGGCAAGACGCAGATCGTCGATGGCCCGTTTGCGGAAACCAAGGAACTGCTGGCCGGGTTCAACCTGCTGCATGCCGACAGCATCGACGAGGCAATGCGGATCGCGCAGCAGTTTCCATGGGCTCGCTTCGGCAGCGTCGAGGTGAGACCGGTCCACGACATGGATGCCGAGCGGCGTCGCGTTGGTGCGTGATCGCGAAACACTTGACGCCGATCCGGACGTCGCAGAACGCATCGCGATCGGCACGGCAAGCTGGACCGACAAGAGTCTGGTTGGCTCCAAGCGCTTTTACCCCAAGGGATGCAGCAGCGCCGAGGAACGACTGCGCTACTACGCCAGCCAGTTCCCGATGGTTGAAGTGGATTCCAGCTACTACGCCCTGCCCTCATCGACCAATTCGCAAAAATGGGTGGAACGCACGCCGGACGAGTTTGTCTTCAACATCAAGGCATTCCGCTTGTTCACTGGCCACCAAACGCCGCAGGCTGCGCTGCCGAAAGACATCCAGGTCGAACTCGGTGGTCACTATGCGCAACACCGCAATCTCTACTACAAGGACACACCGCCGGAAATTCGCGACGAGTTGTGGCGTCGCTACGAACTCGCGATTCGACCGTTGCGCGAATCCGGCAAGTTGGCCGCCGTGCTGTTCCAGTTTCCGGCGTGGGTGCTGCCCAGTGACCGAGCACTTGAGCATATCGACGAATGCATCGAGCGCATGAGTGGTTACCAGCTCGCAACCGAATT
Source organism: Dokdonella sp. (assembly GCA_049661925.1). Taxonomy (GTDB): domain Bacteria; phylum Pseudomonadota; class Gammaproteobacteria; order Xanthomonadales; family Rhodanobacteraceae; genus Dokdonella. Next base: position 49,354 of record JBATAQ010000082.1, on the reverse strand, counting down.
CCGGCGCGATCTGTGGTTCGATGAGTCGAATCGGCAAAGTACGCTGGAATACGAGCGCAAGCGTGGTTTGGTGCACGTGGTCGTCGATGCGCCGCCGAATCAAAGCAAGGCCGTGCCGGCGGTGTGGGAAGTGACCAATCCGTCACTGGCGATTCTTCGACTGCACGGCCGCAACGTCGAAACCTGGGACGACAAGGATGCACAAGCGGCATCAGACCGCTTCAACTACGACTACTCCGGTGCCGAGTTGCAAGCGCTGGTACCGAACATCGCGGCGCTGGCCGAGCAAGCCTTGCAGGTGCAGGTAATCTTCAACAACAACTACGAAGACCAGGGCCAGCGCAACGCCAAGTCACTGGAAAAAATCATCAGCGGCGGTGTCTACAAACGGCCGCGCCGCGAGTAGCCGGTTGTCGCGGTAGTGACCTCTGACTTACGGCGCGCCCGAAGCAACTGGTACTGATCGTCCTTCCAGACGCACCGCACCGATGATGTGCCCGTTTGATGCCTGCAACAGCACGGCGACGTTCTCGCCATCGGGCGCGTGTTCGCGCAGGACCAGCGCGGAGCCAGTCCACTTGCCGATCGATCGGATTGATCGAACGGTGCTGGATTCAGTCAACGCCCGACCACCGTTTTCGCCGCGCCCAATCCTGGTCGTGTGTTCGCGATCAAAACCGACCAGGACCACGTCGCCCTCGCCGTCTCCGGCTCCAACCGAAATCGACAAGCCGTCAGCGTTTCGGATGATGCCGATTGGCGCAGACGTAACGATGTCGTTCTTCGCCTTGCCTATCGCCGACGCCACCTGGCCGCGATTCGATCCAACCATGAAGCTTTCGCCGTCGACGACGATCATCGGCGTGTACGGTCCCGCGCCGAAACGCTGGCTGTAGCGTCGCTGGCGCTGGGTGGATGCTTCCAGCGAGAACGGATCTTCCCAGCCCAGGTCGTTCCAATAGGTCACGTGGAACGCGAGCGTCAGCACGTCGTCCCGACTGCGCGTCAACTCGGTCAAGTAGGCATCTGCCGGCGGACACGACGAACATCCCTGCGACGTGAAAAGTTCGACGACGACCGGGCGGGTGTCAGCAGCATGCGAGGGAATCGGACCCACGGCGAATGCTGATCCGAAAGCGGCGATTCCAATGGGAAGTAGGCGTGACCACATGAGATTGCCCCAGTTGATTCGATGCCATGACTAGGCCGCGAGACGCACCGTAACCCGCCGCGCCGAAACCGCCGCTAACCGGAAGCTGAACGCCTTCCACCGACTCGGCCAAACGATGTTATCATTCGTCTCAGATGATACGGAGACTGTCATGGCAACTTCCACAGCATCCAAATCCGACGATGCGACCCGCCGCACTGCAGCCAAGTCGCTCAAGCGCACGACAGAAAAAAAACTGCGTTCGACAACACCCGCAGCCTCGGCTCATCGTGTCGCTGATTCCGCATTGGGCAAGTACAAAGTCGGTACGCCGCTCAGCATCGTCGCCACCAATTTGCGCGACGCAACGCCAATGCAACGCGTGAATGCCGAGCGGCAGGGAGTTGCGGCGCGATTGGTCAAGGACCTTGCCAATGAAATGGAGATTTCAGCCATTCGCATGTTCAAGATCATTGGCGTCCCGAAGGCGACCGCAGAACGCAAGGCCGAGAAAAATCAGGCTATCGCGGGCGGTGGTGGTCAAGCGGCCTTGGGCTTGCTGAACTTGCTTGGCATTGCACAGGCCATCGTCGCCGATAGCAGCGATGAGCGCGCGAAAACTTTTGACGTTGCCAAATGGCTGGGTCGCTGGATCGAGAATCCGCAACCGGCACTCGGTGGCCGCAAGCCGGCTGATCTGCTCGATACGCCAACTGGCATGGACGTGGTCGCGCGTTTGCTCGGCTCGCTGCAGAGCGGCGCCTACCAATGAAGATCTGGCGGATTGCGACGGAAACCCGCTCGCACGCCGCCAATGATATTTCCGGCGCTGGCGCGGCCTTGCACCCGGGTCGCTGGAACCGGGACGGCGAGCGCGTGGTGTATTGCGGGCAATCGTTGTCGCTGGCGGCACTCGAAACCACGGCCTACGTCGACATCAACGGCCTGCCATTGAACCGATTCGTCGTCGAGATCGAGGTGCCCGACGCGGTCTGGAATGCTCGGATGCAACTGACATCGACTGATCTGGACCCTGCCTGGGATGCCGTGCCGGCCGGCATCGCCAGCATCCAGGCCGGCTCGCGCTGGCTGATGCAGGCAAGCTCGGCGCTGCTGTTGGTGCCGTCGGTCATCGTGCCCGAGGAGTGCGCGGTGTTGATCAACCCGGTGCACGCCGATGCACGGAAACTGGTCGCGACGACGCGACGACGCTTTGACTACTTCAACATCTTCCGTACGGAGTCGCACCGATGAAACGCATCGAACTTGTCGCCTTCGACGCCGACGATACGCTGTGGCGCAGCCAGGAATATTTCGACGACGCGCAAACGCAGTTCGAGGCGATCATGGCACCGTACATCGACCTCGATCGCAGCGATGTGTCGGCGCGCCTGTACGCGACCGAGTCACGCAATATCGCCTTGTTCGGCTATGGCGCCAAGGGCATGACCTTGTCGATGGTCGAGACCGCGATCACCCTGACCGACGAGCGAATCACCGCCGCTGACCTGCAGCGGATCGTGCGGCTGGGAAAGACCATCCTCGAACATCCCGTGGATCTTCTGCCCGGCATTCGTGTAGCAGTAGAACAAGTCGCCGCGCAACATCGGATCATCCTGATCACGAAAGGCGACTTGTTCCATCAGGAAGCGAAGGTCGCCCGGTCAGGTCTGGCTGATCTGTTCACCCGTATCGAAATCGTGTCCGAAAAAGACAGCAAAACCTACTCGCGGGTGCTGCGTGAGTGCGAAGTGGGCGCAGAACATTTCGTGATGATCGGAAACTCGATGCGTTCGGATATCGAACCGGCGGTTGCACTGGGTGGACGAGGCATCTACATGCCTTACCACTCGACCTGGTCACACGAAACGGTGACGACTCAAACCAGCGATCCGACTCAGGTTATCGAAGTCGTCCAGCCATCGGAAATTCCAGCAGCGCTGGAACAGCTTGCCCTGCGTATGGCGTAGCAGCCGTCATGCCGGCGCTGCGTCATCGCACTTCCGACGATGCAGCGTTCGACCGCAAAAAATCACTCGTCGCCCGGTTGCTTCAATGCCGTGATTCCGCGTTTCGCCTTGTCCTCGGCGACCATGCGACGCACGTCGGCGCGCAATTTCGCCGCATCGAACACGATGCCATCCTTGATGGTCAGCTTGACGCCACCGGTGCGGTGCGGCTTGCCATCGTCACCAAGCCGGATGTGGCCGGTTCCATAGAGAACCTTGAAATTCGCCAGAGGGTTGTCCGCGAGTACGACCATATCTGCAAGCTTGCCGGGCTCGATTGAACCAATGCGGTCCGAAGCACCAAGCAACTCGGCACCATTCAACGTAGCTGATCGCAGCACTTCCAACGGATGGAAACCGGCTTCGCGCAACAGCTCCAGTTCTTCGATGGTGCCAAAGCCGTACAGCTTGTAGATATAGCCCGAGTCGCTGCCAACGGTGACGCGTCCACCACGATTCTTGTAGTCGTTGACGAAGGCCATCCAGCGTCGGTAGTTGTCCTTCCACGCGACTTCGTCTTCGGTTCCCCAGTCGAAGAAAAAGCTGCCGTGGTTGTCACGATTGGGCGTGAAGAAATTCCACAGAGAAGGCAGCGTGTATTCGTCGTGCCATTCGGCACGGCGCGCACCCATCAGGTCGCGACTGGCCTGGTAGATGGTGAAAGTGGGATCGATCGTGAAATCCAGAGCCAGCAATTCCTTGATAACCGCCTCGTATTTCTCGCTGCCCGGTTGCGCGGCCTGCGCCCACAGGCGACCGGCCTGGCCGAAGCGATCCGCCTCGTTGTTGTAGTTGTAGGCAGCGGGGTAGTCCTGCACGGTGCGGTCGTCGAACAGCGCTTCCGGCAAACCGTACCAGTGCTCCATCGAATTAAGGCCCCAGCGGGCGGTGGTCAGCGCGTTGACCCGCGAAACATCGAGCTGCGCGTGATGGCAGGCGCTGCGCATACCCAGCTTCTTGAGTTCATCAAACGCTGCTTCGAGCACATCCGGTCGATAGCCGAAGCACTTCATGCCAACCGCACCTTTCGCGTGCATCTCGCGCACCCATTGGCGCGCCTGCTCCGGCGTCGTCATCGGCGTATCGCGACCCTGGCCGAAAAACACATACGGAAAAATCCGCGGTGCGGTGATCTGGTTTTTCTCGCTACGCTTTGATTCGCTGACGCAGAAGTCGACGCCATTGCCGCAACCGGGGTCGCGGATGGTGGTAATGCCGTGGCCCATCCAGAGTTTGTAGACGTATTCGGCGGGCACGCCCTGCTCATCGCCACCGATGTGGCCATGCACGTCGATGATGCCGGGCATCACGTAATGACCGGCTAGATCGATCTCGCGACCGCCGCTCTTGAGCTTCGGACGCGCCGTATCGTTGAACGGCGAGCCCGGGCTTCCCACCGAGCGCACCTCGACGATGCGATCTCCCTCGACCACGATGTCGGCGGGGCCAAATGCTGGCGAGCCAGTTCCGTTGATGACGGTGACGCCGCGCAGGATCAGCTGCGTGTACGGCCCATCGCCTTCAGCGCGCGGAGGCGCGGCGGGAATCGTCGCGCACGCGCACGACGCTGCAAGCAATAAAGCTAACCCGAATGCGAATTTCATCGATGCCCCAGCTTGATCGAAAGCGCAAGCGTCGCACGGACGCCGCCATTTTAGGGAGGGTCGAAAGTCAGTCGCCGCTGCCCGTCACGGCCGTTTCGTTGTCGTCGGAGTCGATGCCGGCCCAATTGGTCGCCGGCAATCCGAGGTAGCGATCCATCACCATCGGCATCAGGCCGGATGGCAACGCCGCTTCGTTGTTCCACAGCATCACCATGCCAAATCGATATTTGGGCAGAAACGCGATCAAGCTGCGGTAGCCCTGCACGGCACCACCGTGGAAGATCATGGTTTCGCCGGCGTAGTCGAACACGCGCCAGCCAAGGCCATAGTGGGCATCGGTCAGTCGTCCACGACGCCACGGCGACGAACGCAACTCGCGCGGCGTATCGACCAGCGGCTTGTGCAGTTCGTCGAGCACGACGGCTGGCAACACATCTGGCCGGCCGCCCATCTGCGCGATCAGCCATTGCGCCATGTCGTTGATGCTGGCGTTGACACCGGCTGCTGGTGGCACGCGGTAGTAGTTGTCCTTCGGCGCAACGGCGCGCCAGCCGCCGCCCGAACGCACGTGCGGACGCGCCCAGCTTGCGCTGGATTCCAGGGCTTCTCGACCGTAGGTAGCCGTGTCCATATGCAGCGGATGGAACAGTCGCTTCTCCACCTGGTAGTAGAAAAAGTCGCCGGTCGCGGCATAGGTGACATCGCCGATCAGGCTGAAGGCAACATTCTGGTACGCGTAGCATTCACCAACCGGGCAAGCCAGCGGCACGCTGCGCAGCTTGTCGACCAGCATCGGGTATGGCTCGTCGCCTTCCAGGTCACGGTCAAAGGCGTTGTGCGGCAAGCCGGCGCGTTGACTCATGATGTCGCGCACAGTGAGCGACTCGCCTGCCGTATCGGCCAACGCAAACGTCGGCATCAACTCGACGATACGGGTATCCCACTGGATGACCCCGTCACGTACCAGCAAGCCTGCCAGCGTCGATGCGAACGCCTTGGACAAGGACGCCAGCCGAAAAACGGTGCTGGTGAGCACCGGCGTGTTGGTTCCCTTGTCGACCACACCGACGCCTTTCTCGAAAACGATGTCGTTGTCCTTGACGATCGCTATTGCCAAACCGGCGATCTGCGGCGACGTGCCGACGGTGCCGATCCATTCGCCGGCATCCTTTACCAACGGCTTCAGATCACGCGCGACCGCGCTGGCAACGACGATGGGCACCTGGCTGGGTTCGGGCGCGACGACCAGTTGCGGTTTCGCTGCTGCCACGCGCTGGTTGCCGCGACTGGCACCCGTGCGCTTCGTGCTGACCGAGCGAGACTTTTTCCCTGCGGCCACTTTTTTCTTGCTGGGAGCCTTGCTGGTCGCCGTCGCCTTGGCAGCCGGCTTCTTGGCACTGGTCGATTTCTTCTGCGTCGCTACTGTTTTCTTCGCAGGCTTTGGAGTCGCTGCGCCAGCGCTGGCAGCGATGCCCGCAACGAGTGCGAAACTTGCGCAAAGCGCGACGATCAATGTGGTGATGCGATTCAAGCCAACAGCCTCCAGAGCGATGGCCGACCCATGCTATTGTTGGATTCGGCACTTGCTTATGCACTTTGTCACCAGTGTAAAGCAAGCCTTTGATGTATATGCAGGAGCGGACCATGGGCACACTGATTTTCCTCGGCTTGATCGGCTTCGCCGTGTTCTGGGCGATAGGCCTTTACAACGGACTCGTCACAGCGCGAAACGCCTACAAGAACGCGTTCGCACAGATTGACGTGCAACTGACCCGACGTTACGACCTGATTCCGAATCTGGTCGAGACGGCCAAGGGCTACATGAAACACGAGCGCGAAACGCTCGAAGCGGTGATCACTGCACGCAACGCAGCGGCTAGCGGGCTCGCTGCCGCGAAGGCCAATCCCGGCGATCCCGCCGCGATGCAACAACTCGCCAGTTCCGAAGGTGCGCTGGGCTCGGTGCTCGGTCGGCTGTTTGCATTGTCCGAGGCCTATCCAGACCTGAAGGCGAACACCAACATGATGCAGCTTTCGGAAGAGTTGAGCACGACGGAAAACAAGGTCGCCTTCGCGCGGCAGGGCTACAACGACGCGGTAATGAACTACAACAATCGTCGCGAAGTATTCCCGACCTCGTTCATCGCCAACGGGTTCGATTTCCAGCCAGCGCAACTGCTCGATATCGAGTCGCCCGAGAAGCGCGAAGCGGTCAAGGTTTCCTTCACCTGATCGATAGAGAGCGCTGAACGAGCAAATGGATTTCTTCGCCCATCAGGAGCTTGCGCGAAAACAGACCCGGCGCATGTTGGTGCTATTCGCACTGGCTGTCGCCGCGCTGATTGCCGCGACCAATGTTGTCATCCTGGCCGGGTTCGGCATTCCACCGGAAACGCGAGGTCAGGCAATCGCCGTCATCTCGTTGGGCACGCTGGCCGTGGTGGGTCTTGCGTCGCTCTATCGGATCAGCTCGTTGCGTGGTGGCGGCAGCGCAGTCGCGCTGCAACTAGGCGCCGTGCCAGCGCTGCCCGGCACCGGCGATTTCACCTACCAACGGCTACGTAATGTGGTCGAGGAAATCGCGATCGCGTCGGGTGTTCCAATGCCGGAAGTGTTCGTGCTCGAACACGAAGCCGGCATCAATGCATTCGCTGCCGGTTACGCACCGGCGGATGCGGCCATCACGGTCACCCGTGGCGCACTCGACAAGCTGACCCGCTCGGAATTGCAGGGCGTGATCGCGCACGAATTCAGCCATGTGCTCAATGGCGACATGCGCCTGAATATTCGACTCATCGGTGTGGTCTTCGGCATCGTCATACTGTCCGTCATCGGTCGTCGCATCCTGATCCACGGCGGCGGTCGCAGCCGTAGTCGCGATACGGGTGGCATCGCCATCGTTGCCATTGCGTTGCTTGTGCTGGGCTGGCTCGGCGTGGTCTGCGCCAGACTGATCAAGGCGTCGATTGCCCGCCAACGCGAGTATCTCGCCGATGCGTCTGCGGTGCAGTTCACCCGCGACAGCAGTGGCATCGGGGGTGCGCTGAAAAAAATTGGCGCGCTCAGTGCCGGTTCGAAACTGGAAGCCGCCGATCGCGAAGAGGTTTCTCACATGCTGTTTGGCGATGGCGTCGGCTACTCGTCACTGTTCGCCACGCACCCGCCGCTAGTCAAGCGCATCAAGCGATTGCTGCCACGATTTGATCCGGCCGAACTGACTCGCATCAGCGCGGCCTGGGAAAACCCGTTACAGGTCGGCGATACCGATTCAGAGTTCGCGTCGCTGGCCGGCTTCGCACCCGTGGATGCATTTGGCGCTGTCGCCAGCACTGCCGCATCGTCGTTGCCGAACGCAAACGCGGCGTTCCATCTCGACTCCGGCCGCGTCACCCGCCAGGTCGGCAATCCCGGCGAGGACGATCGCAGCGTTGCCAATTCCATTTCACAAAGCATCCCCAGCGAACTGCGGGATGCGGCGGAAAAACAAGAACAAGCCGTCGCCTTGATCCTCGCCCTGGCACTGGGCGCGGGCACCACGGCTCGCGGCCAAGGGCTGGCCCTGCTTGCCGGTCGCTACGATACCGGCACCCTGCAATCGATTGATCGCCTGAGCGATTCCTTGCAGAAAATCCATCCGCTGCAACGACTGCCGCTTGCCGCGATGGCGTTCCCGACCCTGCGTCGCCGCCCACGTGCGCAACTCGATGCACTGGTCTCTGCATTGGCGGTGATCATTGCCGCCGATGGCTTGGTAAGCCTTGCCGAGTATTGCCTGGCGACATTGGTGCGCAGCCAGGTCATCGAATCACTCGACCCGTCTTCGCACGCTGCCATCGGACGAACTCGTCTGCCCTCGTTGGCCACCGAATTGGCCAACCTGTACGCCGTCGTCGCCCAACACGGTCACGACGATGACACCGAAGCATCCCGCGCATTTCAACTTGGCATCCAAGAAGCGATGCCGATGTCGACAGTCGCGTATCAACCTCCATCCGACTGGGTTGCATCACTCGACCAGGCTCTGCCAAAACTGGATCGACTCGCGCCAGCCGGCAAGGAGCTGGTCATCGCCGGTCTGGTACGTGCGATCTCGTCGGACGGCGTCGTCAACGTCTCGGAAGCGGAATTGCTGCGCACGATCTGCGCCTGCCTGCACTGCCCGCTTCCGCCACTCCTCCAGCGCTGAGGCGCAGTCTTTTTCCGCGTCTGCGTCGCGCTGCTCGGAATTCCCCCTTCGCCCGGCGGGAAGAAGATCAGACCCTTGCGTCACCTTTCGGCGAGTGTCGACTGCCGCCAGACTGCTACAGCGTTTCGTGCGCCTGCCACGCGCATGGTGAAGCTGTGCGGATGCGCAAGCACTGGCCGGGTTCGACTGAAGGCACATGCTGAGCCGCAGCCGAAGCCGTCTAGACGGCTAAACCACGCGACGATGGAATCTCCGCAAAAAATGACAGACGGCACAAGTGTCGGACCCTCATCTCCAACCCTTCTCACGACGAGAGAAGGAGCAAGGCCTGAAACGGCCCGCATCCACGCGCAAGCGCAGCACGAACTGCGCAACGAAAGTCAGATGTCGAGAAAGACCTTGAAGCCGCCCCAGATCATTCGCTTGCCGTCGAACGGCAGTAGTTTTGGATCCATCATTTCCTTCAGGCGTGGATCGGCCATTACCTTCTTGTTGATGCGATCACGATCTTTGCGTGACTTGCAGACGATCCACGAAAAAACGACCGTCTCATCCGCTTTCAGCTTGACGCTCTGCGGAAACGAGGTGCTCTTGCCAGGCTTCACGTCGTCGGCGATGCATTCCCTGTATTCGAGCACGCCGTGTTCGCGCCACACCTTGCCCGCCATGCGAGCCATCTTGCGATAGGCGTCATGTTCGCTGTTGGCACCGCCAGTACGAAACCATCGACGTAATCCATCGGTGTGCTCCTCGGAGTAAATGAGGCCACAGGTTTGTCCAGTCGCGACGCAACGTCAACGCTGCGGCCACGCCCTTTCGCAATCGACGCCCGGTCAGCATGGGTGCCGTTCACTTGACCTTTGCAGGGACCTGTTCCAACGTGATGCCTCGCTTGCCATTCCTGCACAACGGGCATCACCGGACAGAAACGATGATTGATCGTCGAACATTCCTGGCTGACGTCGTGACGCTTTCGGCTGCGGCGTTACTCCCGCTCGGTAATGCTTGGTCGCGATCCGACAACGACGGGCCGATGCATTTGCTGCAGCGTGCGATTCCTGGCACCGACGAAATGCTTCCGGTGATCGGTCTTGGCACCGCTGACAGCTTTGACGTAGGCGCCAGCGCCAGCGAGCGGCTGGCGGTGCGCGAAGTGCTCAGCCGATTTCTGATGGCAGGCGCGCGCGTCATCGACACTGCGCCGTCTTACGGTACGGCAGAGAGCGTCATCGGTGATTTGCTGGTGAATCTCCAAATGCGACCGCGCGCTTTCCTGGTCACGAAACTGGGTGCCAATGGCCGAGTGGCTGGCGAAGCCCAGTTCCAGCGTTCATTGCAGCGCTTGCGTAGCGACAGCGTTGATGCGCTGTTGATCCATAACCTGATCGACTGGAAAACCCAGCTCGCCTATGCGAGGGAGTTGAAGGAAGTCGGCAAGACACGCTACGTCGGATTCAGCCACTACCAGCCACGTGCGCACGCCGAAATGACCCGGCTGATGCAATCGGAAAAACCCGACTTCATCCAGATCAACTATTCAGTCGCGTCGCCACAAGCCGCATCGCGCGTATTGCCGCTTGCGCAGGACCTGGGGATTGCCGTGATGATCAACCGCACGTTCGAGGATGGCCGGCTGTTCGACCGCGTCCGCAACATGCCCTTGCCAAGCTGGGCAGCGGAACGCGGGATCGGTTCGTGGGCACAGATGTTCTTGAAGTTCGCGATCAGCAATCCCGCCGTCACCGTAGTGCTTCCGGCGACCAGCAAGCCGGATCGCGAAACCGACAACCTGCGGGCCGGCGTCGGTGAACTGCTGGGCCCGGAGCAGATCCGAGGCCTCATCAAACAGTTTTCGTAACGGCGCTTCGACCGACTTGCGCGGATCCGTCAGTAAGTGCCGGTACCGTAGACGTCCTCGGCATGGTTGGCGTCATTGCTGCCTTCGGTGAGGCGAATCTTCAGTGCCAGGCCATCACTCGAATCGGCCTTGGCGAGCGCTTCCTCAAGGTCGATTTTGCCTTCCTTGTACATTCGGAACAGCGACTGGTCGAAGGTTTGCATGCCGTCCTGCAAGCTGCGCTCCATCGCTTCCTTGATCTCGTGGACCTGGCCGCGTCGGATCAGGTCGCGAATCATTGGCGTGTTGACCAGCACCTCGACGGCCGGTATGCGTCGGCGATTGATGCCGATTACCAGGCGCTGGCTGATCACCGCTTTCAGATTCAGCGCAAGGTTCATCAGGATGTTCTTGTGCGCCGCTTCCGGGAAGAAGTTGAGGATGCGTTCAAGCGTTTGGTCGGCATTGTTGGAATGCAGCGTCGCCAGGCATAGATGGCCGGTTTCGGAGAACGCGATGGCTGCTTCCATCGTCTCGATATCGCGGATTTCGCCGATCATAATGACGTCCGGCGCTTCGCGCATCGCGTTCTTCAGCGCGGCGTGGAAACCATGCGTATCCAGTCCAATCTCACGCTGGTTCACGATCGACTTCTTGTGCCGGTGCAGGTATTCGATCGGGTCCTCGATGGTCAGGATGTGCCCTGCCGAGGTGCTGTTTCGGTAGTCGATCATTGACGCCAGCGTGGTCGACTTTCCAGAACCGGTCGCGCCGACGACCAGGATCAAACCGCGCGGCGCCATGATCAGTTCCTTGAAGATTGGCGGAAGGCGCAACTCCTCAAGACTCGCGACTTCGAACTTGATCGCACGGATCACCATGCCGAGTTCACCGCGTTGCTTGAACACGTTGACGCGGAACCGACCGGCATCCTTGATCGAGATGGCGATGTTGAGTTCCAGGTCGCGCTCGAACTGCGGCACCTGGCCCTCGTCCATCAGCGAGTAGGCGATCTTCTTCACCATGCCCGGCGGCAAACCGGCGTTTCCCAAGGGGTAGAGCTTGCCTTCCACCTTGATATTCACCGGCGCGCCGGTAGTCAGGAACATGTCCGACGCACCCCGCTCGGCCATCAATTTCAGGAAATATCCGATATCCATGCCTAATCACCCCTTCGATGAACTCAATGTTCCAGCGCTGTTGCCAAACCCGACCCTAGGTTCCCACAATAGCGCGGTCCCCATTCGGCACATCCACGCCCCCGTGTTATGACACCAGCGAGCAGAAAAATCCACGCGATCATCGCATTGTTGACGGGCATCGTGCTCGCCGGCTGTGCTCCGACACGTCCACCGCCCGACCTGCTCGGCAACGCGATGCGTAGCCTTGAAGACGCGCAACTCGCCGAAGCACAGACCTACGCGCCGCTGGAATTGCGATTTGCAACCGAGCGCTACGAGCAAGCGCAATCGGCGATGAATGCCACCGACTATGCGACTGCCGGGCGATTGGCTCGCGAGTCGGTCGCCAACAGCGAGCTGGCGATCATCAAATCGCGGTTGGGCAAATCACGCGAAGCGGTCGATGCGCTGAAGATGCAGAACGAGGAGTTGCGCCGCGACCTCGACAGCGTGGTCGAGGAGAACCAGTCATGAGCCGATCCATCCTGTTTCGCGGTTTGCTTTTGTTGACCTTGGCCGGCCTGACGGGCTGTGAATCCGCGCCGCCGCAGCGCGACCTGGATGTCCAGCGCCTGGAACGCAGTCTCGACCAGTTGGCCAATGATCGCCGCTTCGGCCAGCTCGCGACGGCAGAACTGGAACGAGCGCGCGGCACCGTACAAGCCTTGCGAATAAGCAATGCCAAAGGCCCTGACGCGCTCAGCGAAATCTACGTGGCCGAGCGAAAAGTCGACACCGCCTGGGCAGCGGCACAGGCCCGCGACATGGAAAACCAGCGCCAGCAGACAAACCAGGAACATAACGAACTACTGGTCCGGGCCGCGCGGCGCGACGCGACCAATGCGCGTCGCGAATTGGAACGGCAGCGCTTGATGGGCCAGATCCAGGCTGAAGAATCGGCGCGAATCGCCCAGGACGCCGAGGAAGCGCGTATGGAAACCGAACGTGCCACTGCCGACGCCGATGCCGCACGCAACGTCGCCGCCCAGCAGAAGAGAATCGCTCGTGCCCAGGCCCGCGCTGCCGCCTTGTCGAAGAAGGAAGCCGAGCTGACCGCCGCCGCGGCCAAGTCGAAAGCCAAGGCCAAGCCGAAGGACGGCGGCGGCAAATAGCGTCAGGGTCGGGTGTACAACGGACCTGATTGCCAGCTTACCGGCATCGGTGTAGGGTCGAAGGCGCTCCCGCAGCCACGATTTCGTGCTTGCCCGAGCGGTTTGGGCAAGTGGTCGGAGTGCAAGTCTGCCGATGTTGTCGTTTGACGTTGATCCCAATCGGAAAACCGTCCGTTCGCCCGCGTTGGCGATGTCGACATGCCTCCTTCCCATGTCCACCCGAGTCCGGTGCCAAGCATTGCTGCGCGGCACCTTTTCCCACCCACCCGTTGCCGGCATTGGCACGCATCGCGCCGCCTGACTGGCCACCCCTGAGGAGGAATCCCATGTTCGAAAACAAGAACGAGCAGGAAATCGAGGCTCTGATGCAGAGCAACTACGAGTTCCGTACCCTTTACACCCGCCATCGTGAACTGGACAGTCAGGTCGACAGCGCCGAGCGCGGCAAGCTGCCGATGGACGAAGTGGCGCTACATGCGCTCAAGAAAGAAAAGTTGCACGCCAAGGACCGTCTCGCTGAACTATGGACGGAGCTGCACCCCGCCTCATCCTGAGTCTTTGTTCAGAGGTTTCGGCGACAGGTATTTGCCGCTGGCGATGCCTGTTGCCATGCAGCCGTTATCATGGGCGACTTCCTGATCCGGCTTGGCGCCCGCGGATGCATCGTGCGCGCCAGCTGATCCAGCCCGTCGCCGGCGTCGCTCTGCGCGAGGCGCGTTACTCGGAGTGCCCATGACGATTCACCAATCCGTACTGGAACTGATCGGCGCGACACCGATCGTCAAGACGCAGCGCCTGGATACCGGCCCGTGCGAGCTTTTCCTGAAGCTTGAAAGTGCCAATCCCGGTGGCTCGATCAAGGACCGCATCGGTCTCAACATGATCGAGGCGGCGGAGCGGTCCGGCAAGATCAAACCCGGTGACACCATTGTCGAAGGCACGGCAGGCAATACCGGTCTTGGCCTGGCTTTGGTCGCGCAGCAAAAAGGCTATCGGCTGATGCTGGTCGTTCCCGACAAGATGAGCCGCGAGAAGATATTCAATCTCAAGGCGATGGGCGCGGAAGTCATCTTGACGCGCTCCGATGTTGCCAAGGGTCATCCGGATTACTACCAGGATCTCGCCGAGAAAATAGCCTCGGATACGCCGGGCGCGTATTTCATCAACCAGTTCGGCAACCCGGACAATCCCGACACCCACGAACGCATCACCGGCCCGGAAATCTTCGAGCAGATGGACGGCCGGGTTGACGCCATCGTATTCGGTTGCGGGTCGTCCGGCACGATGACCGGCTTCTCGCGTTACTTCGAAAAAGTATCGCCGCAGACCGAGCTGATCCTGGCCGATCCGGTCGGCTCCATCCTCACCGAATACATCAACGAAGGGACCTTGTCGGAGAAATCCGCAAGCTGGATGGTGGAAGGCATTGGCGAGGATTTCCTGCCGCCAATCAGCGATTTCACCCGCGTGAAAAAAGCCTACGCGGTCAGCGACAAGGACAGTTTTCTCACAGCGCGCGAGTTGCTCGCAAAGGAAGGCCTGCTTGGCGGCTCATCGACCGGGACTTTGGTTTGTGCAGCCCTTCGATACTGCCGCGAGCAGACCACGCCCAAGCGCGTACTCAGCATGGTCTGCGATACCGGCAACAAGTACCTGTCGAAGATGTACAACGACTACTGGATGCTCGACAACGGCTTCCTGGAACGCCAACAGCACGGCGACTTGCGTGACCTGATCTTGCGTCCTTATGCACAACGCGACACCGTCGTGGTCGCGCCGAAGGATCTGCTGATCACGGCCTACAACCGGATGAAGCTGTACGACGTTTCGCAGTTGCCGGTGATGGATGGCGACAAGCTGGTCGGCATCCTCGACGAGTCCGATGTGCTGCTGCACGTCTACGGCGACGACGCACGATTCCGCGAAAGCGTTTCGGGTGCCATGAACAGCGACCTGGAAGTGCTTGATCTGAAATCGCCGATCGAAGCGCTGCTGCCGGTTTTCCGCGCCGGCCACGTTGCCATCGTGATGGATGGCGAGCGATTCCTTGGCTTGATCACCCAGATCGATCTGCTCAATTTCCTGCGTCGGCGTAGTCAATAACCCCTATCTGAAAAGAGAGTTCCATGTCCAAGAAACCCAAAGCTGTACTCGGCATCGGCACGCGCGCCATCCATGCCGGCCAATCGCCAGACCCTTCAACCGGGGCGATCATGACGCCGATTTACGCGACATCGACCTACGTGCAACAAAGCCCTGGCAAGCACCAGGGTTACGAATACTCCCGTTCGCAGAACCCGACGCGGATGGCGTACGAACGCTGCATCGCCGATCTTGAGGGCGGCACGCAGGGTTATGCATTCGCATCAGGCCTGGCCGCCGCCGGAACTATCCTGGAACTGCTTGACACTGGCAGCCACGTCATCGCGATGGATGATCTGTACGGCGGCACCTATCGCCTTTTCGATGGCGTGCGCAAGCGCAGCGCGGGGCTCGACTTCAGCTTCATTGACTTGAACGATCAGGCTGCACTTAAAGCCGCGTTGAAGCCGAACACCAAGATGATCTGGGCGGAGACACCGACCAACCCGATGTTGAAACTGGTCGATCTCGCCAAGCTCGGCGCGTTCGCGCGCAAGCACGACTTGATCCTGGTCGTCGACAACACCTTCGCGTCGCCGATCGTGCAGCGACCGATCGAATACGGCGCGCATCTGGTGATGCATTCCGCGACCAAGTACTTGAACGGCCATTCCGACATCGTCGGTGGCGTGGTTGTCGTTGGCGATCACCCGCAACTCGCCGAGCAGATGGCTTATTTGCACAACGCGGTCGGTTCGATTGCGGGACCGTTTGATTCCTTCCTGGCGATGCGCGGACTCAAGACCTTGCACCTGCGGATGCGCGCGCATTGCGAAGGCGCGCTGGAACTGGCGCAGTGGCTGGAGAAGCACCCGGCCATCAACAAGGTTTTCTATCCCGGCCTGAAATCGCATCCGCAACACGCGCTGGCGAAGAAGCAAATGAACGGCTTCGGCGGCATCATCAGCGTCGAGGTGAAGGGCGGTTTGCGCAAGTCACGGCGGATGCTGGAGCGCTGTCATCTGTTCGCGCTGGCGGAATCGCTGGGCGGCGTTGAAAGCCTGATCGAGCATCCAGCGATCATGACCCACGCTTCGATCCCGAAAGCCAATCGCGACAAGCTCGGCATCAGTGATGGCTTGGTGCGTTTGTCGGTCGGCGTGGAAGATATTGCCGACCTGCGCGCAGAGCTTGAGGCCGCGCTGGCCTGAGCCTTATCGTTCGGGAGTCGCCCGAGTCAGTTCGGGCAGGAACTCGGCGTATAGCTTCCAGCGATCCAGTGAATCGCGATGCAGCGGCTGCCGCGCCTGCCAGACGCTTGCGGTCGCGATAGCCTTTTCTTCACGCGGCGCTGCGGTGGCGGGATGCGCTGGCAGGCCAAGAAACTTGTGCAGCTTGGCGAGCGTGCTTTCGGTATCGCCGACCAGAGCGGCGTATTCCAGATCAAACGTCGGCAAGTTGAAGCGCGGTGCCGTCGCCATCAATTGTCGATAGCCGGTTTCGAATGCGGCGATATCGTCGAAATCGTAGGTCCACGCCAGGTCAGCATGCTCGAAATGCTGGCTCCAGATCGACAGTGCCGTATCGCGTCGGCCGCGCCGGCAATGGATGATCCGCGCTTGTGGAAACAGCGCAGCGATAAGACGCAGGTGACGGAAATTGAGCGGGTTCTTGTCGATGTAGACCTGCGCTGGCGCATCGTCGCGTTGCAACTGAGTCGCGATCATCTGGCCGGCGAGTCGTAGCGCAGCACGATCGGGCGATGGGCCGATCCGCCCGGCGATCGATGCAATCCAGTTCAACTCGCCTCGGTTGTGCACGGCGCTGTGACCCGACAGCAATTCGGCGGCGAGCGTGGTTCCAGAACGCGGCATGCCGACCATGAAAACCGGCGTGAACGGAACGGCTTGATCGGTACCCAGCAGCGGTGTCGCCTGCGCTTCATTGCGGGCGAATTCGCTCCATTCGTCGCGATTCCAGGCCATCCGTTTGCGCTCGGCCGCGTTGGCAATGCGCAACAGTTTCACCGCGGCAGCGGGATCGCCAAGATCGTTTTCCGCGTTGGCGAGCGCGAAGCCGATCGCACTGCGCGTCGTGTCTGGCAGCGTCGCTTTTTCATGCGCAGCGGTCAGCAGGCCGTAGTCAGGGTCGTCGCGACTCTCGAAGCGATGCGTTTGAGCCAGTCGCAACCACGACGCAGCGGATGATGGATCGATCTCGACGGCGCGGCGCAAATATCCGGCAGCCTGCTCAAAATGGCCCAGCAATAATTCAATCTCGCCAGCCAACGCCAGCGCTGCGCCGTTACTCGGATTGGATTCAACCACCTCCGGCACGATGGACGATGCCATCGCGTGCCCCTGGTTTTCGCAGAGAAGATTCAAGGTCGCCATGTCGGCACTGCGACTGCGCGGCGCGTTCTGCCAGGTTTCGAGCACTGTCTGGTTGGCTGCATTCAAGCGGCCCTGCTCGCGCAGCAAATAAGACAGCGACAAGCCAGCGTTGATATCTCCCGGATGCTGCCGAATCGCGTCGCGAAGAACTTGTTCGGCGGCAACAAATTCACCGCGCATGCGCAAATGGTTGCCGAGCAGGAAGGCGACGTCACTGCGTTCCGGCCAACGCGCATGGGCCGCCTTGAGTAGTGCGATATTCGCCGGTGCGGACGCCGCTTGCAGGCGCGTGACGACCTCTTCCCAGGTCGGCCAGGCCACATTCGACAATGCGTCGAGCATTTGCGAGACGGCGTGCTCTGCATTGCCGGCTTCAACGAACGCGGGCAAGCGTTCGACGAGGGATTGCAACGTGGGTACCGAAGAATTCATGCCAGGCCACGACGAAAAGGGGCTGCGATGGTAACCAATTGAAGTTGCTGATGCCGTAGCCGCCGGCGGTTGCTATCCGTCATTCGCTGCCCCTTTGCTCAATTCACGTATCGCCCGCTCGAACACTTCAGGCGGCTGGCCACCCGATATCACGTGTTGGGCGTCGATGATGATCGTCGGTACCGACTGGATGCCGCGATCACGAAAGTACGCCGCGCTGGCGCGCACGTCCTCCGCGTACCGATCGCTGTCTAGAATCTCGCCAGCCGTTGTCGAATCGAGCCCGCAATCCCTGGCGATGCGGACCAAGGTCTCGCGATCAGACACGTCCTCGTTGTCGGTGAAGTAGGCCGTGAGCAAACCTTCCTTCAACGATAGTTGCTTGCGCGCGTCGAGTGTTCCGGCCCAATGCAGGAGACGATGGGAATCAAAGGTGTTGTAGACGCGACTATCCTGATCCGTGTTGAACGCAAAGCCGAGTTCCGCACCGCGCTCACGGATGCGCTCGCGGTTGCGGGTTACTTCATCGAAGCCAATGTTGTACTTCGCCGCGATATGCGCCATCGAGTTTTGCCCTTCGGCCGGCATGTTCGGATTCAACTCGAATGGCTGGAAATGCAGGTCCACGTCGACGTCGGGAACGCGCGTCATTGCCTGCTGCAACGAAGCCAGTCCGACCGCACACCACGGGCAGGAAATGTCGGAAACGAAATCGATACGCAGCTGCTTGGTCATGGATTCACCATTCAATTCGAATGGGTGAACAGGTTGGCGCGAACGACAATAATTCAAGCCATCGCAATTGAGCTGGCACACCGTGAACCCCATACTCCAGCAATGTTTGCAGCTCGCGTATCAATTGCCTTGTTGTTGTTCGCCACGTTCAGCACGACGGCGAACGCGCGGACCGTGTACCGCTGCGTGCGTGATGGTACGGTCAGCCTCGCCACGGCGCCCGAGCCCGGCTCGCGCTGCGAAGCGAAGGAAATCGACGACGAGGCCGCCTTGTTGCCGAACTTGTGGGGTTCGCTCGGCGTGCTGCGGGGCACGCTGTACCAACGCGAGCAGGACGGCAAGACCGTCTACAGCACGCGCGAATTGCCCGGTTCAACCACCTTGCAGGCGTTCACGGTGAAGACGCCGGAGAATGAACCGGCCCATCCGGGACTCGGCCCTATCGGTCGACCCCGGATCAAGCCTTACGCCGCGCAATTTCGCTCGGCGGCGAAGGCAAATGGCATTGAGGACGCCTGGCTGCGCGCCATAGCCCACGCGGAAAGCTATTTCGATTCCAGTGCCGTATCGCCGAAAGGCGCGCTCGGCGTGATGCAGTTGATGCCGGAAACCGCGGTCGATTATGGCGTGGCCGATCCCCTGTCTGCGAAGCAGTCTATCAATGCCGGCGCGAAGCATCTGCGCAACTTGCTACGCCTCTACAACGACGATTACACCCTTGCAGCTGCCGCCTACAACGCCGGTGTCGGCGCAGTCGCCCGCTATGGTGGCGTGCCGCCGTACGCGGAGACCCAGACATACGTGCTCAAGGTCGATGAGCTGCGCGCCCGCTACAAGGCGGCGCTGGGGCGATAGGCTTGGTCTGACTTTCGGCCGATGGACCGTTATTCCGCAGCCGTTATCCTTGGTGACCCGCATTCTCGAGTGTTCCCCATGTCGCGCCTTGCCACGGTTGTCTGTTGCGCCCTGCTCTGCATTGTTTCCGCGTTCGCCGCATCGCTCGTTTCGGCAGTCACGCTGGAGCAAGCCATGGCGAATCCAGACTGGATCGGACCGCCGGTCGAGCGACCGTACTGGACGCTGGATGGCCGGGGGATTTATTACAGCTTGAAGCAGGACGGCAAATCGATTCGCGACCTGTATCGCATCGGCACCGATGGCTCGAATGCAGCCATCATCGATCCGAAAGCGATGGCGAATGCCGATGGTGCCAATCCTGTTTTCGATGCATCTCGCCGCTACGCCGCGTTCATCCGCAATGACGATGTTTTCCTGCGCGAGTTGAGCAACGGTCGATTGATCCAGGTCACGCGCACGCCCAAGCCGGAAGCGTCTCCGCAGTTCTCCGCTGACGGGCGTTCGCTGCAATATCGCCAGGAAAACGACTGGTTCATTCACGACATCGCGTCCGGCGTGTCCGGCCCGGCAGCGCTGCTCAAGCTGGAAAATGACCCGGATGCGAAGAAGCCGGACGATCTTGCGCAATTGCAGCAACGCCTGTTTTCGACGCTGCGCGAGATCAAGGCCGACAAGGATGCGAAGAAGGCTCACGAGGAAGCTTTCGCGAGCGGCGATCCGACGCGCGCACCGCTGCCGGTCTACGTTGGCGATGACATTGAAATTACGGACAGTTCGCTGTCACCTGATGGCAAACATTTGTTGCTGGTGACGACACCGAAAAGCTACGACGCAGGCAAGGTGGTGAAGCTGCAGAAGTGGGTCACGGAATCGGGTTACGAGGAAAGCGAAGACGAGCGCACCCGCGTCGGTCGCGGCAATCCCGCGCCGCAATCGCTGTTGTCGATCAACCTGGCAACGCGTAAGACAACTCCCGTGAAAATGACCGGCCTTGCCGGTATCGGCGACGATCCGCTGAAGGCCATCCGGGACGAGAACGCCACTGAAATTGCGGCGATCAAGGCTGCGGCAAAAGCAGACACCGAAAACAGTGGCACGGAAGGCGCGAAAGACAAGGACAAGAAAGCGGGCGACAAATCCACCGAACGCGCCGTCACCATCGCGCAGATGAAGTGGTCGTCGGATGGCCGTAACGTCGCCGTGCAATTGCGCAGTATCGACAACAAGGATCGCTGGATCGCCAGCGTCGATTTTTCCAACAACCAATTTATCGAGCAGCAGCGTCTCACTGATCCGGCGTGGATCAACTGGAATTTCAATGATTTCGGCTGGACTCGCGATGGTCGGGCAATCTGGTATTTGTCCGAGGAAACCGGCTACTCGCAGCTTTATGTAAAAACGCTCGGTGGCAAGGCCAAGGCACTGACCAGCGGCACGTTCGAAGTGTCCGGTCCGGTCGAGTCGGCCGATGGTCGCTGGTTCTACGTACGCAGCAACAAACTCGCGCCTTACAGCTATGACGTCTATCGCGTTGCTGCGAATGGTGGTGATTTGCAACGCGTCACCCCGTACCAGGGATTGGACAGTTTCGTGCTCTCGCCAGACGATCGCCAGCTCGCGGTATTGCATTCGTCGTCCCACATCCCGCAGCAATTGGCAGTGCTCAGCGCTGATGGCAGCGGCGTGCCGACGGAACTCACCGACACCCGGAAACCTGCATTCAAGGCGTTGCAATGGCAGGCACCGACCATCGTCAGCGTGCCGTCATCGCAAGCAGCGCTGCCAATCTGGGCCAAGCTGTACAGGCCCGCAGACTTCGACGCGAACAAGCGCTATCCGGCCGTGCTGTTCGTGCATGGCGCGGGCTACCTGCAGAACACCCACCTCAGCTATCCCAATTACTTCCGCGAGCAGATGTTCCACAACCTGCTCACCGAACGCGGCTTTGTTGTCCTCGACATGGACTATCGCGCCAGCGAAGGTTACGGTCGCGACTGGCGCACCGCGATCTATCGCCAGATGGGCACGCCGGAATTGCAGGACCTGGTCGATGGCGTCGATTGGCTGGCGAAGAACCACGCCGTTGATCGCGAGAACGTCGGCGTGTACGGCGGCTCGTATGGCGGGTTCATGAGCTTGATGGCGCTGTTCCGCCAGCCCGACGTGTTCAAGGCCGGCGCTGCATTGCGCCCGGTCACCGACTGGACCTCGTACAACCACGAATACACATCGAACATCCTCAACAATCCGCAGGACGACCCGATCGCCTACCGCCGTTCCTCGCCAATCGAATACGCCGATGGACTAAAAGGCCATCTGCTGATCGCTCACGGCATGATCGACGACAACGTGCTGTTCCAGGACTCGATACGCCTGTACCAGCGCCTGATCGAACTGCGCAAGGAAGATTTCGAGATCGCGCCCTACCCCATGGAACGGCACGGATTCGTCCATTCCGATTCCTGGTATGACGAATATCGGCGCATCCTCAAGTTGTTCGATGACAACTTGAAGTAGCCCTTCCTTTGCGGCTTCGCCGCTGCCTTACTCCCTTCTCCCAACGGGAGAAGGGAGCAGGCCCGCGCCAGCGAAAAGAGAGCGCGAATCAGAGTGACGCCAACTCCAGGCCGCCCGCGTCGAGGCGAAGGACGCTGCCCTGGTCGTACCAGTCGCCCAGAACGATGCGCTGCGCAGCGACGCCATCCAGGTCGAAATCGTGGATGGCGGGTCGATGGGTGTGGCCGTGGATCAGGCGAGTGACGCGGTAGGCGCGCATCGTGTCGCGCACGGCATCGTCATTCACGTCCATGATCGCGTTGTCTTTTGTCGCGGTCTGGCGGCGGCTTTCGTCGCGGGCTTGTGTGGCGAAGGCAGCGCGATCAGCGCTGCTGCGGGACAGGAATTCGCGCTGCCACGCTGGCGTGTGAACCTGGCGTCGAAATGCCTGATAGGCAATGTCGTCGGTGCACAGCAGGTCGCCGTGCATCAGCAGCGTAGCCTGGCCTTCGATGTCGATCAGCGATGGATCGGACAACATGGTGACACGGGCGCGGCGTGCCCAGCCGTCGCCGAGCAGGAAATCGCGGTTGCCGTGGATCAGATAGACGGGCACCCCGCGTTCATGCAATCCGGCAAGTGCTGTAGCGACGGTGTCGCCGACCGGATCGGCAACATCGTCGCCGATCCATGCCTCGAACAGGTCACCCAGGATGTACAGAGCGCGTGCTTTGCTGGCCTCGTCACGAACGAACTGGACGAACTGCTCGGTGATGTGGGGACGCGACGCGTCCAAGTGCAGATCGGACGCGAACAGCGTGGTCATGCGCGTATTCGCTGGCAAATTCGTTACTGCGACTCAGCCGCCAGTCTTCTTTGCCGCCGGCTTTTCGTTGGTCGTTTTGGCCGGAGACTTGCTGGCCTTCGGCTTGACGGATGCCTTGTCCTTGTCCGAGTTGGACATCGCGGAGTCCGGCATGCCGGGCTTCATCACTGTTGCCTTCTCGATCACCGGCAGCGGTGTCGGCACTTCGCTGAGAAATGGTCCCATCGCACCGGTCGGAAGCGCCTTGATCTTGTCGATCACGTCCATGCCGGAAATTATCTTGCCGAACACGCAGTATCCCCAAGTCTGCGCGTTCTGGTCACCGCTGTAGTCGATGCGCGGATTGTCGACCACATTGATGAAGAATTGCGCGGTCGCTGAATGCGGGTCCATCGTTCGCGCCATCGCCAACGTTCCGCGCAGGTTGCTGAGGCCATTGTTGGCTTCGTTCGCAATCGCTGGACGGGTCGGCTTGTGCTTCAGCTCCGCCGTGAAACCGCCGGCCTGGACCATGAAGTTGTCGACCACGCGGTGGAACGCGGTGCCGTCATAAAAACCGCTGTTGACGTATTCGAGGAAGTTCTCGACGGTCTTTGGTGCCTTGTCCGGATACAACTCGACGGTGAAGTCGCCGACGCTGGTCGTGAACACCACTTTCGGTGCACCGGTTTCACTGGCAGCGGTGGTGTCAGGCTTGGACGCGGGCTTGGACACCTGTTGCGCCAGCGCGAACGTCGGCAACAGCAACAGGCTGAGAAGGATTCGCTGGATCATGTCGATTTCCGATAAGGGGGCTTGCGACGATTCTAGCAGCGGCACCCGCAATATCGTTGCAAGGTGGCTCAGTCCTGCGCCGCCAATTCTCGACCACGCTCGGTGGCGGCCCGCACGGCGCTATCCGCGAGCGCACGCAGCCCGCCCGTTTCGAACGCGGTCACGGCGGCATGGGTAGTGCCGTTCGGCGAGGTAACGCGCTTGCGTAGAATCTCTGGCGATTCGCCCGATTCGACCAGCATGCGGCCCGCGCCCATGCAGGTTTGCGCGGCGAGTGCGCGTGCGGTGTCGCGCGGCAGGCCCTGGTCGACGCCAGCATTTTCCAGCGCCTCGACCAGCAGGAAGAAGTAGGCTGGCCCGGACCCGGAAACCGCCGTCACTACATCGATCAGCGCTTCGTCGTCGATCCATGCCGTGATGCCGGCGCAACCCAGGATGGTTTCCGCCTGATCGCGTTGCGTATTGCTGGTTGCGTCGTTGGCGTGCATCCCGGTCGCGCCAGCGCCGATCAGCGCTGGCGTGTTCGGCATGCAACGCACGATGGCGTGGCCACCACCGAGCCAGCGATCAATCTGGGCGATGGTGATACCGGCAGCGATCGAAATGACCAGCGGCTTGGCACCTGCCAATGCCGTCGACAGTTCCTCGCACACAACGCGAAACAGTTGCGGCTTTACCGCAACCAGAACTACGTCGACTTCCGCGCAGGCTTGAACGGCGTTGTCAAAAGCGTCGACGTCGAAGTCGCGCTTGAGCTCGGTGCGCAGCTCGGCGTTCGGTTCTGAAACACGCAAGTTGCCAGACCGGTGGCCGGCTTGGATCAGCGCGCCAATCAGGCTGCGTGCCATGTTGCCACCACCGATGAATGCGATGCGAAGCTCGCCGACGTCGCTCATTTCCTGCTCCTGCCAGTCAAGTTCTCTCACGTGCGCCAAACAGCGCCGTGCCGACACGCACCAAGGTCGATCCATGCGCGATCGCCAATTCAAAATCTTCGGACATGCCCATCGACAATGTATCAATGGACGGCAACGACACGCGTAATTCCTCGAACAGAGAACGCATGCGATCAAACGCTTTGGCACGTGATCGCGGGTCCGCAACCGGCGCGGGAATGGCCATCAACCCGCGCAAGCGCAACATCGGCAAGGCAACGATTTTCTCGGCCAGTTGAGCAACTTCATTGACCGCGCAACCGGACTTGCTCGATTCGTCGTCAATGTTGACCTGGATCAGCACATTGAGGGGTTCACGCGTGGGTGGACGCCAACGCGCCAACGGTTCCAGCAGGCGCTCGCGGTCCAGCGTCTGCAAATAGTCGAAGTTCTCGGCAACGGCGCGACATTTGTTCGATTGCAACGGCCCGATCATGTGCCACTCGATGTCCAGATCGGACAATTGGCGCTGCTTCTTGATGGCTTCCTGGACGTAGTTTTCGCCGAATGCCGCTTGGCCAAGCTCGGCCAGTTCGCGAATGGCATCAGCCGGTTTGGTCTTGCTGACCGCCAACAGCTTGGCCGGATGGCCGGCATGCGCCGCAGCGTCGGTGACGCGCGCGGCGATGGAATGAAACGTGCTTGCAATGGGATCGTCTGGCGTCATGGCGCGGCGGGGGATCACGGGTCCTGCGGCTGGCTATACTGCCTACATCCTTTCACGTCCGTCATCGCGACGGCAAACCATCATTGGGGAAATCATGGATATCGCCGAACTGTTGGCGTTTTCGGTGAAGAACAAGGCGTCCGACCTGCACCTTTCTGCGGGTCTGCCGCCGATGATCCGCGTTGATGGCGACGTGCGCCGCATCAACGTGCCGGCATTCGACCACAAACAGGTCCACACGTTGATGTACGACATCATGTCGGACAAGCAACGCCGCGACTACGAGGAATTCCTCGAAGTCGACTTCTCGTTCGAGATTCCTGGACTGGCCCGTTTCCGTGTCAACGCATTCAACCAGAATCGTGGTGCCGGCGGCGTGTTCCGAACCATTCCGTCCGAGGTACTCACGCTCGAAGACCTTGGCGCGCCGAAGATCTTCCGCGAACTGATCGACCAGCCACAGGGACTGATCCTCGTCACCGGCCCGACCGGTTCCGGCAAGTC
Organism: Dokdonella sp.; assembly: GCA_049661925.1. Lineage (GTDB taxonomy): Bacteria > Pseudomonadota > Gammaproteobacteria > Xanthomonadales > Rhodanobacteraceae > Dokdonella. Next base: position 23,573 of record JBATAQ010000082.1, on the reverse strand, counting down.
GACCACGCTGGCGGCGATGGTCGATCACATCAACAAGACCGAATACGGTCACATGCTGACGGTCGAAGACCCGATCGAATTCGTGCACACCTCGCAGAAATGCCTGGTCAACCAGCGCGAAGTCCATCGCGACACCCACGGCTTCAACGAGGCGCTGCGCTCGGCGCTGCGCGAAGATCCCGACTACATCCTGGTCGGCGAATTGCGCGACCTGGAAACCATCCGCCTGGCACTGACCGCTGCGGAAACCGGGCATCTGGTGTTCGGCACCTTGCACACCAGTTCGGCGTCGAAAACCATCGACCGCATCATCGACGTGTTCCCGGCTGGCGAAAAACCGATGGTGCGTTCGATGCTGTCCGAATCTTTGCGTGCGGTGATTTCGCAGACCCTGCTGAAGAAGGTTGGCGGCGGTCGAATCGCTGCGCACGAAATCATGGTGGCGGTGCCGGCAATCCGTAATCTGATCCGCGAGGACAAGGTGGCGCAGATGTATTCGTCGATCCAGACCGGCCAGCAATTCGGCATGCAGACGCTCGACCAGTGCCTTCAAGACCTGGTCCGACGCGGCCTGGTCACGCGCCAGCAGGCGATCAGCTACGCCAAGAACAAGGACACGTTCAAGTAGCCTGCGCGTCGCGCACCACTTGCACTTGCAACGCAATGCCGCCTGTTACGTCCAACCATTCCGACCTGAGTCATATCGGCTGGCACGAACAACCGTGGCCGAGTGATCTTCCCGACGGCGGATTTGTCGCGCGTGTCATCGCCCAGCATCGCGTTGGATATCAGGTCCACGACGGCAAGGACACGCATACCGCGCATCCTGCGCCACGGTTTCTGAAAGCCAGCGTCGATCCGGTTGACCGACCTGCCGTCGGTGATTTCGTCGTCGTGGTTCCCGGCCAATCGCTGCTGATTGATCGCATCCTGCCCCGCCGCACCCAGTTGATTCGAGCTGCGGCTGGCGAGCGTCATCGCCGCCAAGTGATCGCCACCAACATCGATGCTGTGCTGGTGATTACAGGCCTCGATGGTGATTTCAATCCGGCTCGCATCGAGCGTTACCTGCTCGTGGTCGCCGGTAGTGGGGCGACACCGGTTGTCATCCTGACCAAGGCCGACAACCTTGACGAGCAGTCACTGGCCGACGCGATAGAGGTAATTCAAGCGCGCGTTCCCAGCAACGTGCCAGTGTTGGCGGTCAATGGAAAGTCGAGTGAAAGCGTCGCCCAATTACTGCCATGGCTGGGGGCTGGCGACAGTGCCGTGCTGGTCGGATCATCCGGCGCAGGCAAGTCGACCATCACCAACACCTTGCTCGGCGAACAGCGCCAATCAACGAACACCGTGCGCAACAACGACAGTCGTGGTCGCCACACAACCACTCATCGCGCCTTGATCCAGTTACCCAGCGGTGCGTGTTTGATTGACACGCCCGGCATGCGCGAGATCAAGTTGACCGGCGAAGAACGCATCGACATGGGCCAGTTCGCCGACATCGACCAACTCGCCATGCAATGCCGCTTCAGCGATTGCGCCCACCTCAGCGAACCCGGCTGCGCCGTGCGCGCCGCAGTCGAAAATGGCCAGCTCGACGAAGAACACCTGCACAGCTTCCTGAAACTGCGCGACGAACTCGCCATCGCCAGCGAAAGCGCCGAGGCGCAACTTCGCCGCAAGGGTGAAGTGAAGCTGCTGACCCGCGCACTTGGCAAGCGCCTGATCGAGAAATACGACGAGCGCTGAGCGGTTTCGCGACCGCTGGCGCCCGTTTCCGCGCTTCGCTCCCTTCTCCCGCCGGGAGAAGGTGCCCGGAGGGCGGATGAGGGTTCGTGTCTTGTGCCACCTTCAACCGGTGCGAGGTCGCCGCTTCGCTCCGTTCGTCTACCGCCAATCTGTACAAGCGTTTCGCCGGGCTGCCGCCCGCCACCCCACCTCCCTGCTCTTTTTCGCTTCGCTCTTTTTAGGCATCGCCAATCTGGTCAAGCGTTTCTCTCGCCTGCCGGCGAGCGACCCACCTTTCTCCTCGCTGAGAAACGTGGGCCAAAGATGCGCCCGTGGCGGGTCGGTCGTGCGATGACGCCGCACGACTACGCGAGTTGGCTACGGGGTTTGACGACAGCGCGTCCCTGCACTGACGCCAAACTGGCCCGAATCCATTCGGGCCACCCTGCGGGCCTTTTCTGCGCCAACCCGCCTCCCCGAAACGGGATGTAGGTCGAAAGAAAAAGCAGCACAGCGCAGCTGCGCTGTGCCTTTGATCCACCTGCCCGTTTCCTGTCGGCAAGTGCTGGACGGATCAGCCGCTTGCGGGCCGCGCGAGGGATCGCGCGGCTTCGGCTGCGGCACAGGATGTGCCTCCAGCCGAACCCGGCCAGTGCTTGCGATCCCGCATGGCTTCACCATGCGGGCGACCGGTTATCGGGACGCATCTTTTGGTTACTTTTCTCTGCGCGAGAAAAGTGACTCGCTCGCCGGCAGGCGAGAGAAACGCTTGACCAGTCTGGCGACAGCAAATCATCGTCGTAGGGCGATTCAAGGCGCGGACCCTCATCTCCGACCCTTCTCCTGCAGGAGAAGGGAGAAAGACGTCGCCAGCAGGCGGGGAAGGCGTCCGAACGTTTGGACGGCCAGACGGCTAAACCGAGCGGCAGATCAAGCCGCTCGCGATCGGCCCATCGCGTCGAGCTGGAGTGGATCCCACCCCCTCACAAGCAAGGTGAGCCACAGCAGCATCACTGGCACAAGTTGCAGCACAAGCCGGTTGGTTGCCGTCTGTCGAATGGCCCATTCCGCGGCCGGGGTCAGGCAGAACAGCACGAGCAGCGCGATCCACGCCGTCAGGACAAGGAGCCCCAGCAAGCGCGCTTCGGCATCGACGCGGAACTCGCGCCAGCGCAGCAGCGGCAGGCCTACCAGGAGCAGGCCGAGCAAGTGCCAGTTGCCGTGCGTGAACAAGGCGCTGACGAAGACCAGGCCACGCGGTCGCCAAGCCAGCGACAACTTCTGCACACCCGGCAGCTTCCACTGTTCGATAAGGCCGTCGATCCAGCTGCCGAAGCCGATCGCGATTACGGCGAACACGACGACGCCGACAACACTTGTCCACGCAGCACGTCGTTGCCAGCGCGATGGCAGCCAATCGAAGGCGATCACGGCAAGCAACAGTCCGAGCCAGACCGCGCCCTCCCGCTTGAGAAGGACCAGGCTGCCAGCCAGCGCGAAGACCAGCAGCAATAGCGCCGGCCTGCGCTCGCGACGCCACAGCAACCAGGTCGCGACCGCAAGCAGCAGGACCGTGCCCACCCACAAGTCGAGGTAGCCGGCGAGTGCAACCTGCGCATTAAGCAACGGCAACGAGGCGAGGGCATAGCAGCCGCATAGTGTCGTAAGCGCGGAGCAGCCCAGTCGGCGACTCAGGCCAGCAAAAGCCAAAAGCAACGCGATGTACATCACCAGCCATGGAAGCAGCAGCAGGGGCTCGTTCCATTCGCCGACCGCGCTGGCCAGCAGCAACTGCAATCGTCCGCTCAATTCTGGGTAGTTGGAGCCGGCCAGCGTGCGCACTCCATCGCCGACGGCGAACCAGGTGACCGGATCGACAAAGCGATCAATATGCCCGCCAAGGAACCATGCCTTCGGCTTGACCATCCACAAGGCCCAGGCATCCCACGGGAAGACCGGTCGCAGCAGTACTTCGTTGCACAGCGGTAGCAGGCGCAGGCTGATCAGCAGCACGACCAGCGCGCCAATTACCCACAACCATTTCTGCTGGTGATGACCGGAATCGGCAGTCGCGCCTATCGGTCGCCAGCGCCAGGCTGCGTACCAGCTCGCCGACGCCATCAATGCAAGTAGCGGCAGCACGCGTGCCAACACATCGACGCCGGTCTGCCCGCCGACCAGCGCAGCGAGCGTTCCGGCCAATAGCAGGCCAAGGATGCTGCCAGCGCCGAGGTTCAGTGCGACCGCGAATCCATGTCGCGGCCAGCCCAGAGTGGCAGCTGCAACACCACTTCCGGCAAGCAACATGAGGAGCCATGTCAGCACGTAGATCAACATCACGGCTGCTCCCGCTCGATGATGCGGAAGACACGCAACGCACCTTCCACCAACACCGGGTCGGATGGGAATGTCAGGTCGGGAGTACGAACCTGATGGCTGTCGGCGTCGTACGTCCAGTCCTGCATGCCGTAGAGCACCAGCAAGGTGCCTGGCGGAAAGTTGTAACTCATTGAATCGATGGTGCGAACCAGCAATCCGGCGTTGACCGGCAATGCCAGGTATTGCAATCGGGTCATCTCGAACGGTGTAGCGGCATGGATGACGACGCGTGGCGTCGGGTTGGTGCGCGCGACCACTGCACGCAGGCGATCAGCGGCCTTGAGCAAGCCGTCATCCGGCACCAACCGAGCTCGTTCGGCCCAGCTCTTGCCGGCGTAAACTTTTCGTGTCGTTGCCTGTCGTTCGTACAACTGGCCGACCCAGACGGCATCCAGCAAGATCCAACCCAATGCGAACACAGCCAGTATGCCAATGCGGAACTCGCGGCGGCGCCAGCCCAACAGCAACACGCCAACGACGCCGACGATGAAGATGGTCGACTCCACCACCAACAACAGGGCTGGGCGCCGCGGCAAACTCAACCCCGCCTCTTGATCGACCGAGCTGACCGAGAATAATCCCCAAGGCCGATACGCCACCCAATCGGTCGACAGCGCCGCCAGTCCGCCGCGCCAGGACGACGACCACAGCTGCGCATTGACCAGGCGGAACGACGCAAACGGGATGCCGTTCGGGATCAACTGTGGCGTCGCCGCTTCGATGAAACCAATCTCGGTGATCTGGCCTTTCCATGTCGGAACGTCGCGAAGGTTAAGCGTCGACTCGCCCCGCCCCGGCCATGGTAGCGATACAACCTGTACATCATCGGGATCGCTGGCACGACGAAACAGAAACGACAGTTCCAGCGTGCGTGGAAAGTTTTCGAAGCGATAGCGCAGCACGTCGAACGCTGTGGCATCAATACCCGGAGCGCCTAGCGGCAATGCCTGCAATGCAACGCGCTCGTTGCCGACGGCGCCGACCTCCAGGCCTGCTTCGGTGTGCAGCGCCGATCCCATCACGATCTGGAAGTCAGCCGGCTCAAGCTGACGGCGCTCGGCAGGCGCGAATGGTGCCGACCACGACACGCCAGCCGCCACCAGCACGACACCGACTATCAGCACGGCGCTGATGACCACGAATAGCGCGATCCGCCTGCTCACGCGGCCGACGCCATCAGGCGATCCAACTCGGCCTGGCTGAAGCCAGCGGCAAGTCTCGCTTCGACATTGAATGGACCCTTCACGCTGCCATGCAGGTGTTTTTTGACCAGTTGATCAAAGGTCGCGTCGGGCTCGACGCCAGCATGTTCGCAGCACCAGTGGAACCAGCGCGTGCCAGCGGCGACGTGGGCGACCTCTTCGTCGAGGATCACTTCGAGAAGGGCAACCGATTCCTTGTCACCGACTAGGCGCAGGCGCTCGATCATCGCCGGTGTAACGTCCAAGCCACGTGCTTCAAGCACGCGCGGCACCAGGGCCATGCGCTCAAGGCAGGAGCCGGCTGTGCGTACTGCCATGTCCCACAGGCCGTTGTGGGCATCGAAATTGCCGTAGCTGAAACCCAGCGCTTCCAGCCGCTCGCAAACCATGCCGAAGTGACGCGCCTCATCCGACGCAACCGCGACCCAATCAGCGTAGTAAGCATCGGGCATGTCGCGAAACCGGTAGACCGCATCCCAGGCCAGGTTGATGGCGTTGAACTCGATGTGTGCGACGGCATGCATCAAGGCGGCGCGCCCGGCTACGCTACCCAGCCCGCGCCGCGGCAATTGGCGTGCGTCGACCAATCGCGGCTTGGCTGGACGGCCCGGATTGCCGACGGCTTCGACGGCGTCGCCGTGTCGGATCGGCAACCTGCCCTGCCCGTGATCCAGCGCGGCTTGCCGGGTCAGCGCAATCTTTTCGTCGGGACTGCTGCTGCGCAAGCACGCGAGCGCGGCGTCGAACAGTGATGTATCGCCCGCCATGGCCTTACCGCTGCGTTGATCTGTTTAGCATGGTCGGCATGATATCGGCTGGAACTCGCACGCGTCGTACGTTGCCGATCATTTCGTAACGCGGATTGTCTCAGCCGGCTTGGCGCAATGCCGCTTGTGCCTCGTCGGAACGACTGAATTCCAGCTCGTTCAAATAGGTCGGTTCCACGCCAGTCACGTACTCGCCGGAAAAACACGAGGTATCGAAATATTTGAGAGCCTCGTTGCCGTCGGCGACCGCTTCGATCAGATCGTGCAGGTCGAGATAGACCAGCCAGTCGGCACCGAGTATCTGTTCGATTTCATCCACTGTTCGACCGTGCGCAACCAGCTCGGCAGCGGTCGGCATGTCAATGCCATAGATGTTCGGATAGCGCACCGGCGGAGCGGCGGACGCGATGTAGACCTTGCGCGCGCCGGCATCGCGGGCCATCTGGATGATCTGCTTTGAGGTAGTGCCGCGCACGATCGAATCATCCACCAGCAGCACAACCTTGCGCCTGAATTCAAGGTGGATCGGATTCAACTTGCGGCGCACCTGTTTTACCCTTTCGCTCTGCCCCGGCATGATGAAGGTGCGGCCGATGTAGTGGTTCTTGACGAAGCCATCGCGCATCGGCACGCCAAGAGCCAACGCCAGCGAAGACGCCGACGTGCGCGACGTATCGGGAATCGGAATGACCGCGTCGATGTCGTGGTCGGGACGCAGCCTGCGAATTTTCGCCGCCAGTTTCTCGCCCATGCGCAAGCGAGCCTTGTAGACCGAGACATCCTCGATCATCGAATCGGGCCGCGCGAAATACACGTATTCGAAGATGCACGGCGCGTGTTGCGCCGCTTCCGCGCAATGGCGCGTATGCAGCTCTCCCGACTCGGTTACCAGCACCGCTTCGCCCGGTGCCACGTCGCGCATCAGGCGAAAACCCAGGATATCCAGCGCCACCGATTCCGACGCGACCGCGTATTCCTTGCCGTCGTCGGTGTCGCGTTCGCCCAGCACCAGCGGTCGGATGCCGTGTGGGTCGCGAAACGCAACCAGACCGTAACCCAACAGCAACGACACCACGGCGTAGCCACCGAGGCAGCGCGCATAGACGCCCGCAATGGCCTTGAAGACATGATCCGGCGACAGTTTCAGCCGATCCTGGATCTGCAGCTCATGCGCCATCACGTTGAGCAGGATTTCCGAATCCGAACTCGTGTTCAGATGGCGGCGATCGTCCTCGAAGATTTCGCGTCGCAAGGTCGCCGTGTTGATCAAATTGCCGTTGTGGGCCAGCGCGATGCCGTACGGCGAGTTCACGTACAGCGGCTGCGCCTCGTCCGAACCAATCGAGCCAGCGGTCGGATAGCGACAGTGGCCGATGCCGACATTACCGCGCAGGGTCAGCATGTCCTTGCGCATGAAAACGTCGCGCACCAGCCCCTCGCCCTTGTGCAGGCGCAGCCGCGATCCGTCGATGGTCGCGATGCCAGCTGCATCCTGGCCGCGATGCTGCAAGACCGTCAGCCCGTCGTACAGCGACGACGCGATTTCCGACTTGCCGACAATTCCGATGATTCCGCACATGCCGTGACTCGTTGGTTGCGATGGGTTTGCTTCAGCGTCGCGAGGGTTCCGGCTTTGGCCGCTCTGGATCGGAACGCTTTGGATCGGCCCGGATTTGATCGGCTCGCTTCGGACCAATCCGCTCCGAGCCGTCCTGCCGTCGCGGCGGCACGTCCTTGACCAGCACAGCATCGCGCTTGGTCGCATCAGTGCCTTCCTGCCCTGCCGCAGCGTCGGTTGATCGCAAATAGTTTGACAGCTCCGCCGGCAAATAGGCTTTTGCCGATGTCGCAGCAGACTCGAATATCGGCAGCAGGCGCGATTCCTGCCACCAGGCATCGCGATGGAACGGCGTGAAACCCAGCATCAGCACCAGCAGCACGATCACCGCGACGCCGCGCACCACTCCAAACACCAGCCCGAGCAGTCGATCAGTCCCCGACAAGCCGCTGCCGCTGACCAATCGCCGCAGCAGATAGCCGACCAGCGATCCGGCGATGACGACGAGGATGAAACAGCCAATGTACGCCATCACCAGGCGCAATCCCGGCGACGCGAAATCCTGCGGCAACCAGGTTTCGACGAACGGACCGCAGTACCACGCGACCCAGCCGGCGAATATCCAGCAAGCGAGTGCCCAGACTTCCGACACAAAACCACGCAGCAGTCCGACGATAACCGACAGCCCGAGTACGAACAGGATCGCGATGTCGGCGTAGTTCATCGTTTCGCCCGCCCTCCAAGTCTCGTGATCCAGCACATTCGCGGCGGCGTGTCCCGATGGATCACGCCAGCGAACTCGTTCACGGGCTCGACACCACCACGCCATCAATCTTCAGGCGGTCGCTGACCCGCGCGAGTGCTGCTTCGGCACTGCCGCGATTCGCCTGCGGCCCGATACGGACGCGCCACATCGGTTTGCCTTCGCGAGTCACCTTGTCGATGTAGACCGGAAAGCTCGCGGCGCGTGCCTTGTCGCGCAAACGATTGGCTTCGTCGATGGTCGCAAATGCTCCCAATTGCACGGCCCAACCCGCGGCTGCGACCGTGCTCGAATTGGTTGTCGGCGATGACGACGCAGCGGCTGGCGCGTCGGCTTTTTGCGACGGCGGCGCGGCTTCCGCATCGCCAGCGTTCTGCACCACGCTGGCTGGAGCTCGCACATTGGTCTGGCTGATCCGCAGGCGGGTCGCTTCGGCCGCCGCGCGGTCGACAAACGGGCCGACCCGAACGCGCAAGGTCGGCTTGCCACCGAATGTGCTCGATTCGGTGAAAGCGGCATAGCCGGATTTCTTCAGCGTGGCGGCCAGGTCGGTCGCATTCTTTTTCGCGCCGTAGTCTCCGAGATGCACGAAGTAGTTCCCGTTGGCTGCCATTCCGGGCACCGAGTCGGTGTCAGGTGGCGGAGGAGTTGTCGAGGACGGTGGCGACGACGGCGCAGTCGTCACGGGCGACAACGTTGCGCTGGCGGCGGGCTCGTCGATTGCCTGTGTCTGCGCTGACGGCGGCGCATTGGCAGTGTCGACGGTGGTGATCCGGTTCGGATCCGGCGCAGCAGGGGGCGTGGCTACCGTCGGTTGTGCCGACGTCGAATCGGGTGACGGCAGGTCCAGCGACAAGGTGCGCTCCTGGAACTTGCGATCCGGCGTCGGTGGTGCCTGCAGATTGGCCGTTTCCGACGTACGCTTGGTGCCGGGCCCGGTCAGCAGCATGGGTACGAAGATGATCGCGAGGGCAATCAGGACGGCGGCGCCGAGTAATCGTTGTTTCACGGAGTTGTCCATCGAGCTCGAGCAGGGACGCTTCGTCGGGGCGGCGATTATAGCCGTACGCTGGTTGCGGCCACTGATGCACAGGCCACGTACTGGTCTCGCGCAGCCATCTGCATGGCTGCCGCGGCGACGTGGAACGAGCCGAATGCCACGATAAGGTCGCCGCTGCGCGCTGAAGCCTGCGCGGCAGCGAGTGCGGCGGAAATATCTGGATGCGTCGTCACGTCGCGCGACGGCACCGAAGCAACGCGTTCATGCAAAGCAGTCGCATCCAATCCACGTGCGTTCGCACGGTCCAAGCCACCGAGATGCCAGTGGTCGAATGCACCGTCGAGGACGGCCACGATGGCCGGCACATCCTTGTCGGCCAGCGCGCCAAACACGGCGATGCTGCGACCGCGCGGTGGATTGTCGAGCAGGTACTGCGCGAGTTGTTGAGCTGCTTGCAGGTTGTGCGCGACGTCGATCAGCAGTTCGATGCCCGATTCGGACACGCTGCGTTGCAGGCGTCCGGGCAGGCTTGCATCGGAAATGCCGGTTGCCAAGGCGCGCGGATTCCAGCCGAGTCGACCTCGCAAGGCATGTAGTGCGGCAATCGCCGACGCCGCGTTGTCGATCTGCGCTGACGCCGTCAACGTCGGCAACGGCAATTCCAGCTCGATCGAATCGTTGCGCCATATCCAGTGGTCGCTGCGGCGTTCAATGGTGTAGTCGGCATCGCGCCGAAGCATGCGTACGCCGATGCGCTCAGCTTCCACTAGCAACCCCCTCGGCGGGTTGGATTCACCAATCACGCCAGGCCGACCGTCGCGAAAGATGCCCGCTTTTTCGCGACCGATGCTGTCGCGATCATTGCCGAGCCAGTCTTGGTGATCGAGGTCAATGGTGGTCACGATCGAAGCATCGGCATCGATCAGGTTTACCGCATCGAGGCGTCCGCCGAGACCGACTTCAAGGATAGCCAGGTCAAGGCCGGCATCGGCAAACAACAGCACGGCGGCGAGCAGGTTGAATTCGAAGTAGGTCAGCGCAATCTCGCCACGCGCTCGCTCGATACGCTCGAAGGCAGCGACCAGGCTGGCGTCGTTGCTATCGACACCATCGATGCGAATGCGTTCGTTGTAGGCGAGCAGATGCGGCGAAGTGAATGCACCGACACGCAAGCCAGCAGCACGCGTCATCGCTTCGAGAAACGCAACCGTCGAACCCTTGCCGTTGGTGCCGCCGACACTGATGACGGTCAGTGCTGGCGCGGGTGATCCCAAGCGCTCCCACACCGCGCGGATGCGATCCAGGCCAAGCTCGATTTCGCGCGGATGGATGCGCTTCTGGTAGTCCAGCCATTCGTCGAGTGTACGCATCACTCAGTCTGGAACGCCGTCCGCACGCAACGCATGAAACTCGGCGACGAATGCGCCGAGGCGATCATCCGCAATTGCCGCACGCAGGCCCCGCATCAGCCATTGGTAGTAGTGCAGGTTGTGGATGGTCGCGAGCTGGTTGGAGAGAATTTCATTGCACTTGTCAAGGTGGCGCAGATAGGCGCGGCTGAAGCCGTTCTCGCATGCGTAACAGGCGCAACCGTCTTCGATGACCCGCGTGTCCTGCCGATACTTCGCGTTGCGGATGCGCAACGTGCCATGGCGGGTGAACAGGAAACCGTTGCGTGCGTTGCGGGTTGGCATCACGCAATCGAACATGTCCACGCCACGACAGACCGCGTCGACCAGATCTTCCGGCCGACCCACGCCCATCAGGTAGCGCGGCTTGTCGATGGGCAGTTGTGGTTCCAATGCATCAAGCGTCTCGTTGCGCTCGTCTTCCGGTTCGCCAACGGCGAGGCCACCAATGGCGTAACCGTCGAAGCCGATTTCCTGCAAACCGTCCAGCGACGCGCTGCGCAGGGCCGGATAGATGCCGCCCTGCACGATGCCGAACAGCGCGTTCGGGTTTTCCAACTGGTTGAACGCATCGCGCGAACGTCGCGCCCAACGCAGCGACAACTCCATCGAGGTGCGCGCCTCGCGCTCGGTCGCGGGATACGGCGTGCATTCGTCGAAGATCATCGCGATGTCCGAATCCAGCACGGTCTGGATCTGCATCGACACTTCCGGCGACAGGAACACCTTGCTGCCGTCGACCGGCGAGGCAAAGGTGACGCCTTCCTCGACGATCTTGCGCTTGTGGGCGAGCGAGAAAACCTGGAAACCGCCCGAGTCGGTGAGGATCGGTTTGTCCCAGCCGATGAAACGATGCAGGCCACTAAATTCGCGCACTACGTCTAGCCCGGGACGCAGGAACAAGTGAAACGTATTGCCCAAGATGATCTCGGCGCCGACTTCGCGCAGATCGCGCGGCGTCATCGCCTTGACCGAACCATAGGTGCCAACCGGCATGAACGCGGGCGTTTCAATGGTCCCGCGCGCGAAGGTCAAGCGCCCGCGGCGGGCGCGACCGCTGGTGCCGAGCAACTCAAATTGCATCGTCATACACCGCGTTGTCGTCTTCGGTTGGCGGCCAGATGAGCATGGCATCGCCGTAAGAGAAGAACCGATAGCGTTGCTCGACCGCGTGTTGATATGCCGCCAGCATGCGATCGCGGCCAGCGTAGGCGCTGACCAGCATCAGCAAGGTCGATTCGGGCAGGTGAAAGTTGGTCACCAGGCCGTCGACGCTGCGGATGCGATAGCCGGGGAAAATGAAAATCTGCGTCTCGCCGGCAAACGGTTGCAGCTTGCCATCGCGCAACGCGCTCTCCAGCGCACGCACGACCGTAGTGCCGACAGCGATCACGCGACCGCCACGCGCACGGGTTTCGCGAATCTGCTCGACCAATGCAGCACCCACGTTCAACCACTCGCGATGCATCACGTGTTCGCTCAAGGCTTCGACGCGCATCGGTTGGAAGGTGCCAGCGCCGACATGCAAGGTGACGTGGCCGAAATCAATGCCGCGACCACGCAGACTTTGCAGCAACGCTTCATCAAAATGCAGACCGGCAGTTGGCGCTGCGACCGCGCCGCTCTCGCGAGCAAAGACGGTCTGGTAGCGCTCAAGATCGGCCTCGTCGGCATCGCGCTCAATGTACGGCGGCAGCGGCATCCGGCCCAGTCGCAGCAACAATTGCTCGAAGGTTTCCGTTGGTTCGCAGCGCAACTCGAAGAACTCACCGTCGCGACCGAGCACCGTCAACTCAGTGCCATCGCTCAGGACGATGCGACTGTCTGGCTTCGGCTTCTTGCTGACCCCAAGCTGCGCCCGCGCCGTCTGTGCCGCCGTTACGCGCTCGACAAGAATCTCGACCGCACCGCCGCTTTCCTTGTGCCCGAACAACCGCGCCGGCAATACCCGCGTGTCGTTGAACACCAGCAAGTCACCGTCACGCAACAACTCCGGCAGCTCGGCGAAACGACGATCATCAACATGATCGCCCGCCGCATCGACCACCAGCAAGCGACTCGCCGACCGCTGCGCCAGCGGCTGCTGCGCGATCAACTCGCTCGGCAACTCGAAATGGAAATCGGCCTTCTTCAAGACGCAACCACGAAATTCGGGACGCGCATTGTAGGCGAGCGCGGCTACAACCAGCCCTTCTGCCGGGCCAGCCGATAGGCTTCGATGCGGTTGCCGACGCCGAGTTTGCCGATTGCTTCTGACAGGTAATTGCGGACGGTGCCGTGTGACAGGCTCAGCTTGCCCGCGATGTCGGCGGCGGACATGCCTTCGCCGGCGTAGCGCAGCACCTGGCGTTCGCGGTCGTTGAGCGGGTCTGCTTCGGACCAGGCTTCCAGCGCAAGTTGCGGGTCGATGGCTCGACCACCACGGTGCACGCTGCGCAAGGCCTCGGCGAGCTGGTCGGCGGGTGCGTCTTTGAGCAGATAACCCGAGACGCCGGCATCGAGCGCGCGGCGCAGGAAGCCGGCGCGGGCGAACGTGGTGACGATGACCACCTTGCAAGCGATCTCGTCGTGACGCTGGATGCGCTGGGCAAGTTCAAGCCCGGTGAGGCCCGGCATTTCGATGTCGGTGACCAGCACGTCGGGTTTGCATCGTTGCAATTCGCGCCAGGCAATTTCGCCATCGGCAGCTTCGCCAACAACTTCGATATCCGATTCCAGATTAAGCAACGCGCTCAAGGCACCGCGCACCATGGCCTGGTCTTCGGCGAGGACGACGCGAATCATGCGAGGTGCATCCGCGGTCGCTGCGGCGGAGCGTAGACGCCGGCTGGCTGCGTTTGCATTGTCATCGGCACACTGGCTTCGAGCTTTGTTCCGCGACCATGTTTCGAGTCGATGTGCAGTGTGCCGCCGAGCGCTTGGATACGTTCGCGCATACCCTTGAGACCATTACCTGCAATCACGTTGTTGCCACGACCATTGTCGATGATGGTGAGTTGGATCGACTCCACATCGCTGCTGAATTTCACGCTCACGGCAGTCGCTTGCGCATGGCGTTGCACGTTGGTGATGGCTTCGCGAACGACCAGCGCCAGCACGGTCTCGACCTCGACCGGCATGCCGATATCGGTGCCGTCGTATTCCATCGTGATCGCATCCATTTCCAGCATCAGCCGTGCGGAAGCCAGTTCGGCGGCGATGCCGGCGGCGCGAATGCCAGTGACGGCGAGGCGCACTTGCGACAGCGCATCGCGGGCGACGCGCTGGACCTCGTCAATCTCGCGGCGTGCGCCATGCGGATCGCGCTCGCAAAGACGACTGGCGAGTTCGGATTTGAGCGCAACCAGTGACAAGGTGTGACCGAGCAGATCGTGCAGGTCGCGACCGATGCGCTCGCGCTCAGCCAGCGCGGCGAGGCGGCGCACTTCGTCGTGACTCAATCGCAGTTCGGCCTGGCGGCGCGTGTTGATGATGTAAAAGTTGTTGCCTACTCCCCCTGCCACGGCAACGAACGCAGCGACGAACAGGCCAATCAGGTTCAGCCCGAGCAGCCATGACTCAAGGGCGTAAACCAGCAGCATCACGGTGATGAACGCCATGGTGACGCGGAGACCGCGACGCAGGAATGGCGCGAATATGGCGGCGTAGATCAGGTAGGTATTGGCGTTCGGGTGAATCGGTGCTAGTACAAAACCCAACGCAGCCATGGAAACAAGGTACGGCCACAGCCCGTCACCGCGGTGGCGAAAGCCGCGGAAATACAGCATCAGGAACACCGGGATCGACAACAAGTTTCCGAGCAGCCAATCGCTGGTGCCCATGTCGATCACCGCCGGCATGAACAGGAAGCCGAGGTAGCCGAGCCAGAACACCGGCTGCCAGCCGAGTTCGTCCATGTCGCGCGGCAGCAAGTAGCGCCGCAATTTTTCCAGCTTGTATTTGATCATCGTGATCATCGGGGTCATCCACCGCCAGTCAGGTCGGACGCGACAACCGTCGCCAGGCCAATGCATAGAAAAACGCGGTCATCGCCAGCAACGCGCCGACATGGACCAGTGTACTGCCGCCCGCGCTTTGGCCGACCACCTTCAAGGCCAGTTGGGCCAGATGATACGAAGGCCATAGCGGAGCGAGCATGCCAATCGCGGCCGGCAACATCTTCAGCGGCAGCCACAGCCCGGACAGAAAGGCCATCGGCAGGTAGACGAGATTGACGACGGCCGGGGCAGCCTGACCGCTGAGCAGGCTGCCAATCCAGAGCCCCAGCGCACAAAACGGCAACGTACCGATCGTATCAACCAGCAGCAGCATCGCCCACTGCGATGCATGCAGATCAACAGCACCAAACGTTGCCGCCAACACCATGATCATCAGCGCAACGATCATTCCAAACAGCATCGCCATCGCAAGCTTCGCGAACAGATAGGCGCCTGCCGGCATCGGCAACACGCGTTTCAAGGTAAGGAAGCCGCGCTCGCGGTCGATGGCCAGCGACACGCCGATGCCGAACAGCGCCGGTGCCATCACGCCGAATACGCCGTAGGTCGCGAGCATGTAGCGCGACACTTCGGCGCTGCCGGAACGGCCGGCCAGCAGCACGCCGAACATCAGGTAAAAGGTTCCGGGAAAAATCAGCGTTGGCAGAGCGAATGACGGCGTGCGCAACATGCGCAGGAATTCGTACCAGGCTTCGCGGCGATAGATCGTCCCGATTGCGGGCTTGGTGCTTGCAGGCAAGGTCAACGTGTTCATGCGGGTTCCTCGGCAGTCAGTTCGACAAAGGCATCGGCAAGGCCAGCGCGGCCTACCTCGAGTTCGGAAAGTGATTCGTCAGCGGCCAGCAATCGGCGGACGATGGACTCTGGTTTGCTGGTCATGATTTCGATGCGGCCATCGACGCTGCATGCGGAGCTGACATCCGGCCAGCCGGCAATCGTCGATTCGGATTGCGAGGTGATGCAGCGGATCCGTTGCTGGATGACGCGACGCCGAATCTCGGCGATATCGCCTTCCGCGATCACTCGGCCGTCGGCGATCACGGCGACGCGGTCGGCGAGCGCTTCGGCTTCTTCCAGGTAGTGCGTGGTCAGCAATACCGCCGAACCGGCGGCGACCAGTTCGCGCACCGCTTTCCAAAGCCCCTGGCGTGCATCGATGTCGAGGCCGGTGGTGGGTTCGTCGAGGAACAGCAGCTGTGGGTTGCCGCAGATTGCCAGCGCAAATTGGACGCGGCGTTGCTGGCCGCCGGATAGCTTTCCGTAGCGACGATGCAGCAATCCATCAAGCCCGGCCAAGGCGATGCAGTCGGCGCTGCTGCGTGGGTTCGGGTAATAGCCGCGCACCTGCTCCAGCAATTCGCCGACCTTCAGCGTGTCCGGCAATTCCGTGGATTGCAGCATCACGCCGATACGCTGGCGAACGGCAAGCTCGGTCGGCTTGCCTCCAAGTACTTCGACGTTGCCGGATTCGGCACCCAGCGCGCCCAGCATCACGTTGATCGCGGTGCTCTTGCCGGCGCCATTGCGACCGAGCACGGCAAGCAATTCTCCCGCGCGCACCTGCAGGCAGATTCCGTTGAGCGCAACGACGGGTCCAAACTTCCTGTGCACGCCGTCGAGGCTGGCCAGGACAGGCTGTGGTGAAGCGCGTTCGGATGCAGGTTTCATGTTGACTCCCGATGGTGACGTTGCCAGTTTCCGCGAGCGCCGCGCAGCGAACGAGTAGCCACCATCAGCCGTTGCGCATGACAGCCGTCATTGCCTTGCGGCGTATCGAAAGGGATGCTCGGGGGTACCAGCGTCAAGCCCGCTGTGATATTCTGAGTGCTTGCATTTTTTCCTTTAAGGTCAATGACCTGTCTCCGATTCGTGGTGCCCGGAGCGCGCCCGGTCGGCAATCCGGAGGTATCCCGTCCATGCATGCACTGCTCAGCAAACTTCACGAAATGCGCAATTTTGGTGGCGCCATCCGTACCGTCGGCATTGCCGACGACAAGCTGGAGTCATTGCTGGGCGAGTTCCCCGATCTGGCCGAAGCGGTCGAGGCCGCGCATGCCAGCCATGTCGAATTGCGCGAAGACATGAGCGACTTCCTTGCGCTCGACGAGCAGGCTCAGATCGACGCGGCGCAAGCGGACTTCGTCAACTTCTATCCCGACGATGGCGTGAATCCCTATGTTTCGCTGGCCGCACGCGGTCCTTGGGTTGTCACCGTCAAGGGTGCCGTCCTTCACGATTCCGGCGGCTACGGCATGCTCGGTTTCGGGCATACGCCGAAGTCGGTGATGAAGGTGTTGGCGCAGCCACAGGTGATGGCGAATGTGATGACGCCGAACATCGCCCAGTTGAAGCTGGCCGCCGCGCTGAACAAGGAGATCGGCCACACCTGCGGAGGCAGTCCGTACGCGCGCTTCCTGTGCCTGAACTCCGGTTCGGAATCGGTTTCGCTGGCCTGCCGCATCGCCGACGTCAACGCCAAATTGATGACCGACCCCGGTGCCCGCTATGCCGGTCGGACGATCAAGCGCCTTGCCGTCAAGGGTGCATTTCATGGACGTACCGAAGGCCCGGCGGTGTACTCGGATTCTTCGCGCAAGGCCTACGTGCAGAACCTGGCCAGCTATCGCCACGAAGACAGCCTGATCACGATCGAGCCGTACAGCGTCGAACAATTAAACGCAGTTTTTGCCGACGCCGAGACCAACGGCTGGTTTATCCAGGCGATGTTCCTGGAACCGGTGATGGGCGAAGGTGATCCGGGTCGCGCACTGACACGCGAGTTCTACGACGCTGCGCGCGCGGCGACCGCGAAGCATGGTGCATTGCTGCTGGTCGACTCGATCCAGGCCGGCATTCGTGCTCACGGCGTGCTTTCGTTCGTCGACTATCCGGGCATGGAAGGCATCGCGGCACCGGACATGGAAACCTATTCCAAGGCGCTCAACGCGGGCCAGTATCCGCTGTCGGTACTTGCCGTCAGTGAAGAAGTGGCGAGGCTCTATCGCAAGGGCATTTACGGCAACACGATGACCACCAATCCGCGTGCGCTGGAGGTGGCCTGTGCTGTCATGGCGGAACTGACCCCGGCAGTGCGCGAGAACATCCGCGAGCGTGGTCGCCAGTTCGTCACCAAGCTGGAAAAGCTGAAAGCGGAACTGCCGGGTTACATCACCAAGGTGCAGGGCACTGGTTTGTTGTTTTCGTGCGAACTCGCACCGGAATTCAAGTGTTTCGGTTCCGGCAGCACCGAGGAATGGCTACGCGAAAATGGCTTCGGTGTGATCCACGGCGGCACCAACTCGCTGCGCTTCACCCCGCACTTCGAGATCACCGAAGCGGAAGTCGATCTGGTCGTTGCCGGCGTTCGCCACGCCTTGCTGGAAGGTCCGCGCATGGCGGCGCGCGAGGCGGCGTGATCCGATAAACACACTGCAACCTGATTGATGATCGGCCCGCTTCTGCGGGCCGATTCATTTGCATCGTCCCGCGTCAGTCGCGGGCGAAGCGATCCGTCGCCTCGATCAACTTGTGGGTGATGCCGCGCTCCAGGGCCGAATGACCAGCGTCGGGAACAATCGTCAACTCCGCTTCCGGCCAGGCGCGATGCAAGTCCCATGCGCTACGTGCAGGACAGACCACGTCGTAGCGACCCTGCACGATCACGGCAGGAATATCGCGAATGCGATCGACATCGCGCAACAACTGGTCGTCGTGCTGGAAGAACCCGCCGTTGACGAAGTAATGGCATTCGATGCGGGCGAAGGCGAGCGCGAACTCGTCCTGCGCGGTGCCGCTGATGTAGGTGTTGTCCTGGAAAAGAAAACTGGTCGAGCCTTCCCACACTGACCACGCTTGTGCAGCTTTCAATCGTGCCTGCTTGTCATCGCCGGTCAGGCGTCGGTGGTACGCACTCATCAGATCGCCTTGTTCGGCGACCGGAATTGCGGCCAGATAGTTCTCCCAGACGTCGGGGAAGATCGCATCGGCACCCTTCTGATAGAACCACTCCAGTTCTGCGCGGCGCAGCATGAAGATGCCGCGCAGGACCAGTTCGGTCACGCGCTCGGGATGGCTTTGCGCGTAGGCCAGCGCCAGCGTCGAGCCCCAAGAGCCACCGAACACCTGCCAGCGATCAATACTCAAATGCGCGCGCAGCTGTTCAATGTCGGCGACCAGATGCCAGGTCGTGTTGTCGACCAATTCCGCATGCGGCGTCGAGCGTCCACAGCCGCGCTGGTCGAACAAGATGATGCGATAGCGATCCGGATCGAAAAAGCGTCGCGCCTTCGCATTGCAACCCGCGCCCGGACCACCATGCAGAAACACCACCGGCTTGCCATCGGGGTTGCCACACTCTTCGTAGTACAGCGTGTGCAGGTCGGAAACCTTCAGCATGCCGCTGTCGTGCGGCTCGATTTCGGGATACAGCGTGCGTGGTTTGCTGGTCATGCGATCTCCAAATTGAAAGCTGGTCGTCTCGGCTGCGTGGGGTGCCGCTTCACAGCCCGCTGGCAGCGCCCGCAACCGCGCGAAACAAGGCACGGCCCTTGCTCATGGTTTCCTCCCATTCCTTGGCAGGGTCGGAATCGAACACGATACCGGCACCCGCCTGTACGTGCAGCCGACCGTCCTGGATGACGGCCGTCCGAATGGCAATCGCGGTGTCGGCATCGCCCCACCAACCGATGTAACCAATCGCGCCAGCGTAAATGTTGCGCTTGATCGGTTCCAGTTCGGCGATCACTTCCAGCGCACGGATTTTCGGGGCTCCGGAAACCGTGCCGGCTGGGAATGCTGCTTTCAGCACGTCGGTGTAGTCCAGCCCATCGGCGAGCTCGCCTTCGACTTGGCTGACGATATGCATTACGTGCGAATAGCGTTCGATCGCAAAGCTGTCGGTCAACGTGACCGTGCCAGTCTTGCTGACCCGACCGACATCGTTGCGGCCGAGGTCGATCAGCATCAGATGTTCGGCGCGCTCCTTGGGATCGGCCAGCAGCTCCGCTTCCAGTGCCTCGTCGTGTTCGGGTGTGTCGCCGCGAGGGCGTGTGCCGGCAATCGGCCGCAGCACCACCTTGCCTTCCTTGAGGCGAACCAGTATCTCTGGCGACGAGCCGACAATCTGTGTGCCGCCGAGATCGATGAAATACATGTACGGCGACGGATTGAGCGAACGCAGTGCGCGATAGACATCGACCGGCCGCGACCGGAAAGGCACGCTCAGCCGCTGCGACAACACCACCTGAAAAATGTCACCGTCCCGAATGTATTCCTGCGCGCGGCGCACCGCGTTCTTGAATTCGTCGCGGCTGAAACCGGAGATGAAATCGGCTTCGTCCAGTGGTTGCGGATCGACCGTGTCAGGATAGCTGGAACTGGAGTTGCGCAGGCGAAACACCAGCTCATCAAGCCGCCGCCGCGCCCGCGCATACGCCTGCGGCTGAGCCGGGTCGGCATGCACGATCAAATAGAGTCGCCCCTTGAGGTTGTCGAATACCGCGACTTCTTCGCTCAGCATCAACAGCGCATCCGGCGTGCCGAGTTGATCCGGCTTGTCGACCGTCAACGCACGTGGCTCGATCCAGCCGACGGTCTCGAAACCGAAGTAGCCGACCAGTCCGCCGCTGAAGGCTGGCAGCTCGGGCATCTGGGGTACGCGATAGGTGCTGCGCAATCGTTCGACTTCGGCAAGCGGGTCATCAAGATCGCGCTGTTCGATGACCTCGCCCAGTTCCTCGACTTCCAGTCGGTTGCCGCGAAACGAGTACACGCGACGACAAGGCAAGCCGATGATGGAGTAGCGACCCCAGCTCTCGCCGCCCTGCACCGACTCGAACAGATACGCGTACGGACCGTCGGCCAGTTTCAAATACACCGACAGCGGCGTGTCGAGGTCGGACAGCACCTCGCGAGCAACCGGAATGCGGTTGTAGCCCTTCGCGGCGTAGTCGTTGAACTGGTCTAGGCTGATCACAAGAAGTGGGTGCTTGACGACGGAACGCCGAGGACAGGCACGATAGCAGGATGCCAAGTCAGCGCGCCCGCCTTGCAGGCGAAGGCGCGACATGCCGGCTAGTTGAGAGAACCCGCTCGCGGCTCCATCGTTAATGCTGCGCCGCCGCATTGCCTCGGGGCCAAAACACTGTAACTTTGGCAGTCTATGCTTTTGCCTGCGCGGGCCTTTCCGAGCAACCATGCATAGAAACATCTTGTTTCCGTGCACTGCGCCAGGTCGCGCCGGCACCCTTCGAATGGGGATTCGCTATGAATAGACTCACAAAGCAACTGCAAGGCAGTGCGTTGGCACTGGTCTGCGCCCTCGGGGTTTCTGCTGTGCATGCAGCGGACGCGCCGGTACAGCGAGGCATATATCGAGGGGTCAGCGCTGTCGTCCACGCCGACGTTTCACCGGCACTGCGCGACATGACGCCACTGCCCGTGCCGGACCTGAGACTGACTCCGCCTCGCGAAATGGATGACGACCGCGAGTCTGATCTCATGCAAGCGTTTGGCTTCCAGGACTACGACATGTCCACGGATACCACGATCTATCCACCGCGCATCCCGGCACCAATCGTCAGCTTCAATGGGCAGCCGAATATTTCCGGCGTTGCACCACCGGATTCGGTCGGCGATGTCGGTCCGAACCACTATGTTGCAATGAGCAACCTGTCGTTCCAGATCTTCACGAAGACCGGCACCAGCGTCTTTGGGCCGGCTTTGACGAACACCTTGTGGGCTGGTTTCGGCGGCGCATGCCAGACAGAAAACTCGGGCGACCCGGTCGTCCTGCACGATCAGCTTGCGGACCGCTGGCTGTTGATGCAGTTCACTTCGGCGGGACCCACCTGGTATATCTGTCTGGCGCTTTCGACGACCGCTGACCCGACTGGCACCTACCAGCGCTACCAGATCAGCACCGGCGGAAACTTCCCCGACTACCCCAAGATGGCGGTCTGGCCCGACGGCTACTACGTATCGACGCGAGAGTTCCTGGGCTCCGGTGGTCCGTTCCAGGGCGTCGGCGCGTACGCGATGAATCGCACGCAGATGCTGGCAGGTAACCTGGCTCCAACGGTCATTTCGATGCTGGCCACGCCAACCCCGGCATACAACACCGGCGATGGACTGCTGCCGGCGGATTTGGACGGCATGACTTTGCCGCCGCCGGGATCACCCGAATACTTTGTCGGGTCAATGGACGATGGCGGTCCTTACGGTGCGCCACAGGATGCTTTGACGCTGTGGAAGTACACCGCGAATTTCACGACGCCCGCCAGTTCGACGTTCGTGCTTGCCAACACGATTCCGATTGCCGCCTACGACACCATCTATCCGTGCGTCAGCGGTCGCAACTGCATTCCGCAGTCTGGCACTTCGAACGGTCTCGATATCCAATCCTACCGGCAGCGTCCGCTGCATCGCCTGGCCTATCGCAATTTCGGCACACACGAATCGCTGGTGACCAACCAATCGGTCGAAGCGCCCGGCCCGTTTGCGGGCGTACGCTGGTGGGAAATCCGCAGCCCGAACGTGACGCCGTTGATCTATCAGCAAGGCACCTATGCACCGGGCGACGGCCTGCATCGCTGGATGGGTTCAGCAGCACAGGATTCGGCCGGCAACATGGCGCTGGGCTACAGCACATCCAGTGCGACAACATTCCCGAGCGTGGCCTACACCGGACGTCTTGCCGGCGATCCGCTCAACACGATGCCGCAGGGCGAGCAATTCATCCATACCGGTACCGGTTCGCAAACTGCCGGTGGCAATCGCTGGGGCGACTACTCTTCGCTGAATGTCGATCCCATCGACGATTGCACATTCTGGTTTGTCAGCGAGTACTTGCCGGTCACCAGTGGTAGCGGCTGGCAGTTGCGCATTGGCAGTTTCAAGTTCAACCAGTGCGGCACGCCGGGCTTCTCGCTGAGCGTGACACCGGCCATCCAGAATATTTGCGTTGGCTCGAACGCCACCTACACGGTCACCAACAGCTCGGTCGCGATGTTCGCCGCTCCGGTGACTTTGGGGTTGACGGGTGCGCCTGCTCCGTCGGTGGGCTCGTTCTCGCCAAACCCCGTGGCGACACCGGGTGCCAGTACGTTGACGATAGGCAGCACGGCAGGTGTGGCGGCCGGCACCTATCCATTGACGGTCAATGGAACCGCGACCGGCGCTGGTCCGGGCTCGGCGAATGCGACCCTGAATGTGACCGCAGCCATCGCAGCTGTTCCGACCTTGACGTCACCGGCCAACAGCTCGCTGGGCAACCCGGTTCGTCCGACGTTCCAGTGGAGTGGAACAGGTGCCGATACCTACACCATCCAGGTGGCGACCGATGCGGCGTTCACCAACATCGTATTCACGACCACTGTTGCCGCGACCACCGCAACGCCCGGTTCCGATCTGGCTTCGGATACCGTCCATTACTGGCGCGTCCTCTCCAACAATGCCTGCGGTGCCAGTGTGTACTCGACGGTCTTCTCGTTCCGCACCTTGACGGCCCCGGGTACCTGCTCGGCCGGAACCTCACCGACCAATCCCTACAGCTACGGTTTCGAATCTGGTGCCAATGGCTGGACCAGCAGCGGCACCGGCAACACCTGGGCGCTTTCCGGTGCACAGCCGAACAGCGGCACGACGTCGTTCTTCGCCGCCGATCCGGCTACGGTCAGCGACCAGCGACTGGTTTCGCCGCCGATCGTGCTGCCCACCGGCCAGTTACCGCTGACCTTGCAGTTCTGGCACCGACGCTTCATGGAAATCAGT
>JBATAQ010000081.1:0-13940 GCA_049661925.1 Dokdonella sp. | reverse complement strand
GACAAGCCCTGCAACCACGCCTTGCGCGCATGCACCATGAAGACCTCGCAGCCGGCATCGCGCACCGTTTCAACGAAGGCAAACAAGCCCGCATCCTCGTCCTGCTCATCGACGCCGATCCGACATTTCACCGTTACCGGAATCGTTACCGTCGCGCGCATCGCCGCGACGCAATCGGCGACCAAGGCCGGCTCGCGCATCAGGCAGGCGCCGAAGCGCCCGGACTGCACGCGGTCGGATGGACAGCCGATGTTGAGGTTGATCTCGTC
Source organism: Dokdonella sp. (assembly GCA_049661925.1). Taxonomy (GTDB): domain Bacteria; phylum Pseudomonadota; class Gammaproteobacteria; order Xanthomonadales; family Rhodanobacteraceae; genus Dokdonella. Next base: position 13,671 of record JBATAQ010000081.1, on the reverse strand, counting down.
GTAGCCAAAATCGGCACCAATCCGCGCTGCTGCCGCCAGTTGAGCAGGATCGGACCCACCCAGTTGCAGCGCGACCGGATGTTCGCTGGGATCGAAGCCAAGCAAGCGTTCCCGATCACCATGCAGCAGCGCCGGCGCGGTCACCATCTCGGTATACAGCCGCACACGCGGATTCAGCAGCCGATGAAAATGCCGGCAATGCCGATCCGTCCAGTCCATCATCGGGGCGATGCAGAAGGTATGGTTGTCTTGCATCGCGTCGATGATCGTCCAGCCGTTTGATGTGGGTCAAGGCAGCTCGCTGGCGGTGGGGCTACGTTGCAGCCATGTCTACCGCCATGCCCCGCATTGATCCGGAACTGCTGCGTCGCTACGACCGACCGGGTCCGCGTTACACCTCGTACCCGACCGCGCCACAGTTCGACGAGAGCTTCGGCGAAGCCGCTTTGCGCGAGGCGGCGGCGGCGAGCAATGGCGATCCCATCCCGCGTCGGTTGTCGCTCTACCTGCACATTCCCTATTGCACCAGCCCGTGTTTCTACTGCGGCTGCAACCGCATCATCACTCGCGACAAGGCGCGCGCGGAAAGCTATCTGGTGCGCCTGTACCGCGAGATCGCGATGACGCGGGCGTTGTTTGATCGTGATCGCGACGTGATCCAGTGTCACTTCGGTGGTGGCACGCCAAACTTCCTCTCACCAGCGCAACTGGGCGAGGTGATGGACTCGTTGCGCCAGAATTTCAATTTCAGCGAGTCGGGCGAGCGCGACATCTCCATCGAACTGGATCCGCGCTTCGTCACTCCCGATGAAGTCGCCGAACTGGCCGCCATCGGCTTCAATCGTGCCAGTCTTGGCGTGCAGGATTTCGACGCGGACGTGCAGGCGGCGGTCAATCGCATCCAGGACGTGGGCGAAACGCTGGCCATCATTGACGCCTGCCGTACCAGCGGCATGCGTTCGATCAACGTCGATTTGATCTATGGCCTGCCGAAGCAGACCCACGACGGTTTCGCACGCACGCTCGATATCGTCACCAAGGCGCGACCGGATCGTTTGGCTGTATACGGCTATGCGCACATGCCACATCTGTTCAAGGCGCAGCGGCAGATTGAATCTGCCGACCTGCCCAGCGCGGAAGAAAAGCTCGGCCTGCTGCAACTGGCGATCGAGAAGCTCGATGCGGCAGGTTACGTGTACATCGGCATGGACCATTTCGCGCTGCCTGACGATGACCTCGCGCGTGCGCAAGCAAACGGCAGCCTGCATCGCAACTTCATGGGCTACACCACCCACGCCGACAGCGACTTGATCGGTCTCGGGGTGAGCGCAATCAGCCATATCGGTGACACCTTCAGCCAGAATCCGCGCGACCTGATGGCCTGGCAGGCGGCGATCGATGAAGGCCGCCTGCCGGTATTCCGTGGCATGCGCATGGACGAGGACGATTGTCTGCGTGCTGACCTGATCCAGGCACTGATGTGCCAGGGCGAGATTCCGATCGCGGCTTTGGAGCGACGCTATGCCATCGACTTCAAACAATATTTTGCTGATGCGCTGGTGCGATTGGCACCACTGGTTGCCGATGGATTGGTGACGCTGGCGCATGGTGGTGTTGCTGCGACGACCCAAGGCCGCCTGCTGTTGCGAAATATCGCCATGTGCTTCGACCGCTACCTCGAACCAATTGGTACCGGCCAGCAGCCCGCTGCGCCACGGTTTTCGCGCGCCATCTGATCGACCGCATTGCAGTAGCCGGCGGGTCTGGGAGAGTTTATAGCGGCTCGTCCACTGTGCTGTCGCGCCGGTCCGCAGATATCGGTGGTTTGTAGACCACCGCACCGCCTTCATTTTCCCATCGCAAGACCGCCTTTCCATCATCCAGCGGGATGGCTCGTGTTTCGTCTCTCTGGGTGGTCCCGGGAGCCGGCTTTTCCGCATCTGCGCTCACGGCAATACCTCGATCAGTGGTAGCCCACCGTCATTACGTAGTCGCGAAGCAATGATTCCTCGTTCTCCACCTCAACCAATAGTGCCTGCAGGGCATCCCTCGCGTTGAGCACGCCCACCGGCTTCGATTGGTCGTCCAGCACCGGAACGTTCTTCAGTTTTCGAGCTTTCATTTCAGACCACACCAGGCTCAGTTCTTCACCGTGGCGGCAGGCGAGCACATCCTGCGTCATCACGGAGGAAACCAGCGTCGTGCACGCGCTTCCCTGGCATCGACCGATTTGCTGGACGACGTCCGTTTTCGTCACCACACCGGCCAGTCGGCCATCCGCAGCGCAGATCACAACGATGTCTGTGTCCAGCTTGTCGAACAATCTCGCAGCATCGATGAGCGGCGCACTGTCCGCAAGCACGACAAGTCGCTCCCGCGCCAGGTCAATCATTCCTCCAACGAACAAAACAACACCTTCTTGATCGCGAGCTTTCTCGCCTGCCGCACCAGCCTGCCACACTCAAGGGCTTGCTCGGGAAAATTTTGTAATTTCCGCTGCGGACCGATGTGCGCATTTGCCGCCGCGTCGCCAAGGACACCCGGTTCGTTGCCCCCCACAGAAGTTGCCATGTTGGGTAGAATCCCAACGGTGCAACTACCGATATCTCGATCCTGGCGGTACTGGGCGGCAACCCACCTCGCGCCGCTATTTGCGCGCCACCCGACCGCGAAGGTGCCCGTGTGAGCGGTGCCGCGTTTCCACGTTTCGACGCAAGCATCCTTGCCGAAGACGGCGACCTGCGCGACTTTTGTTCGACCTGTGCGTTCTCACAGGCATGCCTCGACGAAGGCATGGACAAGTCTTCACTGGGTGACCTGCACATGCTGGTCGAGCACTTCGGGCCGTTGCACGAGGGCAACCACGTGTTTCGCGAGGGCGACCGCTTCGACTCCATCGCGGCGGTTCGGGCCGGCACTGTCAAGACTTACGTCATCGATTCGGACGGTCGCGAGCACGTGCTGGGCTTCCACTTGCCGGGCGAGATCATTGGCCTCAATGCGATCGATGGTGATCGTTATCCCTGCAATGCGGTAGCGCTGGATACGGTCATGCTGTGCCGGTTTTCTTTCCCCAGGCTGTCGACACTGGCGAGTCGCCTGCCCGGTTTGCAGAAGCAGCTTTTCAAGCTGATGAGTCGTGATATCGGCAGGGCTTTGTTGCTGGCCGGCGACTGGTCGGCGGACCAGCGCATGGCAACCTTCATCATCGAACTGTCGCGGCGGTTGGCTGCGCGCGGCTTTTCCGCCACGCGCTTCCGCCTGACCATGGCGCGGACCGACATCGCCAACTACCTGCGATTGGCGCCAGAAACGGTGAGTCGAGTGTTGAAGCGCTTGCAGGATGAAGGCCTGTTGAGCGTGGATCGGCGAGAAATGGAAATTCTTGACATGGCCAAGCTGCAGGCGCTGGCGGCGCCGATGCTGCGAGCCTGATCAAGCGCAACTCGCGCTGGCAGAGCTGCCGTCGCTGCACTTGATCCAAATCAGTGTCGTACTCATAAGTTGCGCTAACAATTCCGGCATCACCAGAGCGGGCATGACTTGACCGTGCTGAATGCCGAGTATCGCCGCTGGCGCCATCGGTTTGGTAGCAGAATACGATGCGAGTGCAGTGAAAATTGCTGCATTGGCTTTCGGTTTACACGCGTTGGCGGCGATAGTGGTTGGGCGGGACCGGCAGGCTCGCGACACAAGAACTTGATGCGTTATTTCCATCTCCATCGCTGCGTTCCGTTGCTGGCCCTGATCGCCGCCATGCTGTTGAGCGCCATGCCAACCGTAAACCGACTGCACCAGGCGATGCAGGCCGACTCCGCCGTGGGCATCACGGTAGCAATGTGCACCGTGGCAGGCCTGAAGCTGGTTACGCTGCCGCTTAGCGCAGCCTTTGCTGCTAGCGAAGAAGTGGATCGCCACGACCGGCAGAAAGAACACCCCATGCACGATTGCGACTACTGTCCGGTACTCGCCGGGCTGATCGCGCTCGTGCTGCTGGTGCTTGGCTTGTGGAGAGCGAGGCTCGCTTCTGCGCCCCCGATCTTGCGCACCGCACCGCGCATCGCCCAATACCATCCCTGCGGACTCGGTTCACGAGGTCCGCCACTGCCGATCTGAAGCGCGCACCAGCCGACGGCAATCTGCGCCGTCTCACGCACATCTTTGGATCAGACCATGAAAACCTCCATGCTCTGGGCTGCCATCACGGCGGCCCTTTTCAACGCGCCTGTTTCGACGGCGCAAACCACGTTATCCACACCTGACGACAACACGCCTCGAAACGACGCAAGCCTGCTCGAACGCGTGACTGTGATTGGCGTCGCGCCAGCCATCGTCCCCGCCAATACCGGCGAGCTGCAAGGCGATGCGCTTGATGCCCGCCGCGCCGCTGTCTCGGACACCGCTCAACTACTCGGTGGTTTCGCCGGCGTCGCCCTGCAGGGAGCTGGCGGTGTTTCAGCGCTGCCCGCGATTCACGGCCTGGTTGGCGATCGCAATCGCGTACAGATTGACGGGATGGACTTCATCGCTTCATGTCCCAACCACATGAATCCGCCGCTGTCCTACATCGATCCGGCCAAGGTGGGTACGATCCGCGTCTATGCCGGCGTCGTGCCGGTCAGCGCCGGCGGCGACAGCATCGGCGGGGCCATCCAGGTGCTGTCTAAGGCGCCGGCCTTCGCCGCCGATGGCGCGGGCTGGGGAATGACCGGCGATGTCGCCGGGCAATATCGCAGCAATGGCAATGCGCGCGGTACAAGCGCGTCGGCGACACTCGCCAATGCAGATGTGAGCCTTGCCTACGACGGCTCGGTCCTGCGCGCCGACAACTACCGTGCCGGCGGCGAATTCCGCAACTACACCGCAACCGGCCGGCAGGACCACGAATTGCCACGCGATGAGGTCGCTTCAACTGCCTATCTGGTACGCAACCAGACTTTCAGCGCTGCGGTGCGGAACGGAACGAACGTGGTGCAGGCAAGTTTCGGACTACAGGAAATTCCGCTGCAGCTGTATCCCAATCAGCGCATGGACATGCTCGGCAACACTCATCGGCGCTGGCAACTGGCTCACCAGGGCAGCTACGAGTGGGGCACGCTGGAAACACGCGGCTGGCACGAGCAGCTGCGCCACGGTATGGGATTCGGCCCTGATCGCCAGTTCTGGTACGGGACGCAGGCCATGGTCCCTGATGCAAATTACACCGCACCCTGCGCGCCGATTGGCCCGATGTGCGCCGCCGGCATGCCGATGAAAACGCAAAGTCGCACCAGCGCCATGTCGACCACGGCGAATATCGCCATGCGTGAAAGCGACACCTTGCGTATAGGCGGCGAATGGCAGCACTACGGCTTGAACGACTGGTGGCCACCATCGGGCGGCATGATGATGTGGCCGGGCACGTTCTGGAACATCAACGATGGCCGTCGTGATCGTGCCTCGCTGTTCGCCGAATGGGAAGGTGAACTGGCGCCACAATGGATGGCGCTGCTCGGTGCACGATCAACACAGGTCGTGACCGACGCCGGCGATGTTCGGGGCTATGACATCGACCCCGCTCCACCCGGCTCCTGGATGATGACCCAAGCCGATGCCGCCGCGTTCAACACGCGCGACCGCCACCGGCAGGACCACCACCTCGACATCACGGCGCTGCTTCGCTGGACACCCTCAAAATCGCTCGACCTGGAAATCGGCTACTCGCGGAAAAGCCGCTCACCCAACCTGTATGAGCGTTATGCCTGGTCGAGCTGGACGATGGCTGCGGTGATGAACAACTTCGCTGGTGATGGGAATGGCTATGTAGGCGACATCGGCTTGAAGCCGGAACGCGCGCGCACCATTGCGGCGACACTCGACTGGCATGCACCCGGCTCCGGCAATGATTGGCGATTGCGTATCACACCATGGGTCACGCGAATCGACGATTATGTCGATGCGGTGGCGCTGACTACCAACGGTCCGACCGCCTTCAACGTGCTGCGCTACGCCAACCAGTCGGCGAGATTGCATGGCATCGACCTGTCGGGCGAAGCCAGGATTGGCAGCGGTGCGTTCGGCGACATCGGCGTGAAAGCCGTGGCTGCGTGGGTGCATGGCGAGAACCGCACGACGGACAATCCGCTCTACAACACCATGCCGGAAAACGTGAAGCTCAGCCTGACTCAGCACGTCGCTGGCTGGGACAACGCCGTCGAGTGGGAGCTGGTCGGTGCCAAGAACCGGGTCTCGGCGGTGCGTAACGAACTGCCGACTCCCGGATTCGGGTTGCTGCACCTGCGCGGCGGTTATGCATGGCGGCAATGGCGCTTCGATTTCGGCGTAGAGAATGCTCTCAACAAGTCTTACGCACTACCGACTGGCGGAATCTATGTCGCGCAGGGCATGACCATGGGAATCAATGCCGTTCCCCATGGCATCGCAGTGCCCGGATCGGGGCGGTCCTACTACGCGGCGTTCAAGTCGAGCTTTTGATGTCATCCACATCAGCGTCTGATCTGCGTCAATGCGACAACGACATGGCGTCTGCCAAACTGCCGCCATGTCGAACATTGCATCCAATCCGCGAGGCGCTGCGGTGCTGTCGCCGCGCTTGCTTGGTCGTGCACCGCATCGGCTGATGTTCTTCATCGGCGCGACCAACCTGCTGCTGGCCATGCTGTGGTGGGCGGCGTGGTTGACGGCCATGCGCTGGTCGCTGTTCACGATGCCGCAACCTACGCCGTACGCGGGCTGGTTGCATGCGTTCGTGATGCAGTATCAGGTGCTGCCGAGCTTCATGTTTGGATTCCTGCTGACCACGTTTCCGCGCTGGATGGGCCAGCCGGATTTCCCGCGCTGGCGCTACGCACCGGTCGGCCTGGGCATGTTCGGCGGCCAGATCGCCACCCTGCTTGGGGCGATGGGTTGGGAAGTTGGCGTTATCGTCGGCTTCTGGATGACCCTGGCCGGATGGATCGCCGGTCTGGCGACACTGGGACCATTGTTGTGGCGCGAGAAGGGCACTACCTGGCACGCAAGGTCATGTTTCGCCGCCTTGTCGCTGGGTCTGGTTGGCCTGCTCGCGTGGGGCGCGATGCTGTTCGGCGCGTCGCCGCTGTGGGCGTTCGTGAACATCAAGATTGGTACCTTCGGCTTGCTGTTGCCGGTCTATGTAACGGTCGCCCATCGCATGTTTCCGTTCTTCGCTGCCGGTGTAGTCGTTGGCTACAAAGCGTGGCGGCCAATGTGGTTGCTGGCGGTGTTCTGGCCGTTGACCCTAGCTCATCTGGCGCTGGAATTGCTGCATGCCACCGGCTGGCTATGGCTGGTCGACCTGCCCTTGCTGGCCTTGACCGCGACCATGCTGTGGCGCTGGTGGCCGCGCGGCCCCAAGCCGCGCATCCTCGCAGTGCTGTTCGTGGCGCTGGCGTGGTTGCCGGTGACGTTTGCGCTGTATGCCGGACAAAGCCTGGCCTACGCGGCAAGTGGCATCGACTGGCTTGGCCGTGCGCCCGCTCACGCACTTTTCATCGGCTTCTTTGGCAGTGCGTTGGTGGCGATGGTGACGCGGGTAACGCAGGGCCATTCGGGGCTCCCCATGATGATGCCGACAGTTGCGTGGTTTACCTTTATCGCCGTGCAACTGGTCGCGGTGATGCGCATCGTCGGCGAGATCGCGCCCGATCACTTTGCGTGGCAGGCCGCAGCCGCGATCGGTTGGCTGGTCGCATTCACGCCATGGGTGGTGCGGATAGGACGCATCTACCTGTCGCCGCGCGCAGACGGCAAGCCAGGATGAGCGCGGCGCAATGATCGAGTTCTATGCGCAGATTAAATGGGTGCACGTGGCATCCGTCATTTGCAGTGGCGTCATCTTCCTGTTGCGTGGCTTGCTGGTACAGGCAGGCCGACCGCGCCTCGCGATGGCCGCGCCTATTCGATACCTCAGCTACAGCATCGACACGGTGTTGCTGACCGCAGCGCTGATGCTGCTGAGCATTCTGCCCGGTGCCATGTTTGCGAATGGCTGGGTGAACACCAAGATCGTGTTGCTCTTTCCGTACGTCATCCTGGCCACGTTTGCCCTCAAACGTGGCCGCACACCACGGGTTCGGGCGATCTGCTACGTCGCGGCGTTACTGGTTTACGTGACGATCATCGGCATTGCGCTGGCCCACCATCCGCTCGGCTGGCTGGCGTGGCTGCGCTGACGATGGAGCCGCGCCGCGCGGTCGACGATCTCGAACGTGCGTGGGTGAACGATGCCCTCGCGCAACTGCGTCGCGAGGCAGCACGTTCCGCCGACACCCATTTGTTGCGCATTGATATTCCTGCGTTTCCCGACATCACGTTCTATTTCAAGGACGAGTCGGCGCACCCGTCGGGTAGCCTCAAGCATCGCCTTGCCCGTTCGCTGTATTTGTATGCGCTGTGCAATGGTCGCTTGCGACCGGGCCAGGCAGTCGTCGATGCATCTTCGGGCAGCACGGCAATTTCCGAAGCCTGGTTCGCGCGGCTGCTCGGCCTGTCGTTCACCGCAGTGATGCCGGCCTGCACGGCACCGCGCAAGATTCGCGACGTGCAGGCACTGGGCGGTCATTGTGATCTGGTCGACGATCCCGCCGATGTCCACGCCCGCGCCGCCGAGCACGCCGCACGCGGCGCCTGCCACCTCGATCAGTTTGGCCTGGCAGAACGCGCGACCGACTGGCGCGGCAACAACAATATTGCCGAATCGATCCTCGGCCAGCTCGCCGCCGAGCCGCATGCCGAACCTGCCTGGATCGTTTGCGGCGCTGGCACCGGAGGTACCTCGGCGACGATCGGTCGCTACTTGCGCTATCGCAGCCTGGCCACGCGGTTATGCGTGGCCGAGCCTGCCGGTGCCGCGTTTGCGCGTGGCTGGCAGGTGCGAGACCGCAACGCCTGCGCGGACCGCCGGACCTTGATCGAAGGCATCGGTCGTCCGCGCGTCGAGCCTGGGTTCCTGTTCGAGATTGTCGATGCGGTCGAGGAAATCGACGACGTCGATTCGATTGCCGCCGCATGGCTGCTCGAAGATTTGCTCGGTCAGCGCTATGGCGGATCGTCCGGCACCAACCTGATCGCTTGCCTGCGGCTGGCCGAGCGCATGCGTGAGCGCGGTGAAGGCGGCAGCATCGTCAGCCTGCTGTGTGACCGTGGTGATCGTTATGGTGAAACGCTGTTTGACCGCGAATGGTTGGACCGGCAGGGCGTCGATCCCGGGCCTGCATTGGAAACCTTGCGCACACGCATCGCCACGGTTTTGACGAGGCGCTGACAACAGCGTTCTTGCCAGGATCATTCAAGGATGGTGGCGAAATCGACCAAAAGGTCCATAGTTGACCTGGATCAGTGCTCCGTCTGCACGTTCGACCCAGGATGGAGTGACTGTCGGCAAGACCACCATCGGGAGGTTTCCAATGCAGTGTCTCAAGTTTTCCATCGTTATTTCGGGATTGTTCTGCCTGGGTGCCGTCGCACCCGCCGCCGCGCAGGAGCACGAGCAGCACGAGAATATGGTCGTCGCATCCCCGCAAGCACCGGCGCAAGGCTGGGCCACCGACGCGCCACTGCGCGCGGGTATGGCCAACATTCGCACCTCAGTCGAGGCGCTGCGGTACCTTCAAAGGGGTGACATCAGCCGGCAACATGCATTGGCCGAGGTTGCAATGATCGACCAATCGATTGACCACATCATTGCCAACTGCAAGCTCGATCCAGACGCCGATGCGGTCCTGCACCAAGTCATCGCCAAGCTGGTTCACGGCAGCGCTGGGTTGAAGTCGGACCTGATGGACAAGGCCGCCATGGCCAGCCTGCGCGCAGCGCTGCTCGATTATCAGCGCCTGTTCGATGATCCGGATTGGAGTTCAGACAGCGCAGTGGAATAGTTGGTTGGTGCCAACCGAGCTATGGTCCAAACTGGGCCCGTAGGCTGCTGCACTCCGCGAGCATTAAAGGCGATTGCTCGCTGCGCCATGCAGTCGAAACCTTGTCGTCTCGCGAGAAATCGTCGCTGCGGCAATCCGCCGGCACCCACGAGGTCGATGCGCTTGATTCGGGTCAATGCCCTTGCCGTGTAGATGCCTACCCTGTCGGGTTCCGGTGGCGACCTTCTTTTAGCCACAGTCCTCGGTCATCACCACCGTGCCATCCAGCAACCGCCACGAGCTTGACGCCTGCTTCCTCGGTCCCTACGGCGAGAACGACACGCTGCTGGAAAAACTCGTGGTGGAATTCCTGCGCGACCACGTTTACTGGCGTCGCAACTTCCACCCGGAAGATCCGCCGGCGATCCCGACTCGCGCCGCGCACGCCGACGGCTACCTGGACTTCGAGGCGAGGCTGCGACGTGAACTGCACCAACTGTCAGCGGCGCTGAAGAAGTCGGTGCCATTCCACAGTCCGCGCTATCTCGGCCACATGGTTTCCGACCTGCTGATACCGGGCCTGGCCGCGCAGATCCTCACCTTGCCCTATAACCCGAACAACGTCAGCGAAGACGCCGCGCCGGTGACCGTGGACCTGGAAGTGCAGGTTGGCCTGCAACTGGCGCGGATGCTCGGCTACCCGCACGATCCTGCGCGCGCCGACTGCGCCTTCGGCCACCTGACATCGGGTGGTACCGTGGCCAACTACCAGGCGCTGCGCATGGCGCTGGCGCTGAAGGCTTTTCCGGTCGCGTTGTGTGCCGCACAGGTACCTGACATCGCCTTGCCGGACGACGATTGGACGGCGTTCAACCTGACGCCGGCAGCCGGAATTGCCCTGCTTGAACAGTGGCAGGTCTGGCTTGCCGCGCAGCCCGTGTCGGCGCGCCGGCGCTGGCAGGAAGTCGTGGAGGCGCAGCGGCTGGAGCAGTTGGGCGTCGCGGATTTTTTCGCCGCGCATCCACAGTTGCGTGTACCCAAGGTGCTTGCACCGATCACCGCGCACTACTCCTGGAGCAAGGGGCTGAAGCTGCTCGGCCTGGGCCGCGCCCAGTTGCAGCTGCTGCCCGAGCGCGACATGCGCCTGGACCTGGACGCGCTGGAAGCGACGCTGGACAGCTTCGAACGCGAACGCCAGCCGGTGCTGATGGCCGTCGCGGTGCTCGGTACCACCGAGTACGGCACCATTGATCCGGTCGATGGCGTCGTCAATGCACGTGACCGCTTTGCCGCGCGCGGCCTCGGTTTTGGCGTGCATGTCGATGGTGCCTGGGGCGGCTATCTGGCCACGCTGTTTCGCAATGCGGACGGCAGCATGCGTTCGCTGGAAGGCGTGCGCAACGGCTTCGAAGCGTTTCCCGCGCCCGAGGTGTACGCGGCATTTGCGGCGCTGGGGCGCACCGATTCGGTCACCGTCGATCCGCACAAGCTCGGCTACCTGCCATACGGGGCAGGTGCCTTCATCTGCCGCGATCACCGCGCGACCGCGTTGCTGGCCGAGCACGCAGACTACGTCTTCCACGACGCCACGCCGGCCACCTACCTGGCCCGCTATCGAAGCCTCGGCCAGTTCATTCTGGAAGGCTCCAAGCCCGGCGCGATGGCGGCTGCAGCCTACGTTACCCACAAGGTGCTGCCGCTGGATCACAGCGGATTCGGTCGGCTGCAGGCGCAGACCATTGTTGCCGCCGAGGCCTTCAATCGGCGCGCGCGGCGTTTTGCCGAGGAGATGTCGGGAACGTTGCACGCGCTGGTGCCGTTTGCGGCGGACAGCAACCTGGTCTGCGTGGCAATCAATCCGGTCGGCAACCACGACCTTTCACGCGCCAATGCTTTCGTGCGTCGCCTGCACGACGAGATGCGTAGCGATCCGCGCGTGCCGCTGCAGTCGCGCGAATTCTTTGGTTCGGTGACCACACTGCGGCCGGAGGCGCTCGGCGACGTGGAAATGGCGCGCATCCTGCAGGCCCTGGATATTGATCCGGCTACGCTCGGCGGCGACCAGGACGACCGCCTGCTGATCCTGCGCCACACCCTGATGAACCCGTATTTGATCGACCGCGAAAACAACATCAGCTACATCGATCGCTATTTCGAGTTCCTGTCGCGGCGGGTGCGGGCGCTGCTGGCCGACACCAGCCCTGTCTGAAGTTGTCCGTCGGCGCTCGCGATATCTCGCCTCGATTTGCCGCAGGTCAAGGCTGGAAAGTCCCGCGCAGGCTAACGTCTACCCACTCTACCGACGGAAAAGCTCGTGTCAGCCGATGTTTCTTCGCACCACGCGCTTGCGGCTCGCATCCTGCCCCTGCTGGATCTGACCAGCTTGGGCGAGAACGACACGCCAGAGTGGATTCAGGCGCTCTGCGCCTCCGCACACACGCCTGCTGGCCTGCCTGCTGCGCTATGCGTCTATCCCGAGCACGTCACCACGGCGCGTCGAGCCCTGCAGGGAACGACTGCTCGGGTAGCGACCGTGGTGAATTTTCCAGACGGCGGCAGCGATGCGGCCCGGGCGGCGCGCGAAACCCGGCGCGCACTTGCTGCGGGTGCCGATGAGATCGACCTGGTCCTGCCCTGGCGCAGCCTTCGCGGCGGCGAACCGGCACCAGCCGAGGCCGTGGTCCGTGCCTGCCGCGAAGTCTGCGGCACGCGCACTACGCTCAAGCTGATCCTGGAAACCGGCGAGCTGGGCACGCCCGAACTGATCCGCGAGGCCTGCGCCATTGGCCTGGCCTGCGAGGTCGACTTTCTGAAGACGTCAACCGGCAAGGCAGCGGTCAATGCGACGCCGGAAGCTGCGGCGCTGATGCTCGACGCCATCGCGCAAGACGGTGGTCGCTGCGGTTTCAAGGCCGCCGGCGGTATCCGCACGCTGGCCGACGCGGCGGTTTATCTGGACTTGGCTGAATCGCGGCTTGGCGCCGACTGGATCAATCCGGTGCATTTCCGGATCGGCGCCAGCGCGCTATTCGCCGAACTGACTGCAGCACTGGCCGATCCGCTAGCACCTGCGTCGGCGAAGACATCGACATGAGCACGCCACACCTCGACGCACCACTCGGCACCATCGCCGACACGGTCCTGTTGCCCGGCGATCCACTCCGCGCACGACACATGGCGCACGAGTTCCTTGACGATGCGACGGAAGTAAACGTGCGTCGCAACATGCTCGGCTACACCGGTCACTATCGTGGACTGCGCGTGTCGGTGCTCGGCAGCGGCATGGGCATTCCGTCCTGCGCGATCTACGCCACCGAGCTGGCACGCGTCTACGGCGTGCGACGGATCGTTCGCGTCGGCACCTGCGGTGGTGTCGGCGACGTTGCCTTGGGCGACCTGCTGCTCGCCCAGGCTGCTTCCACCGACTCGAACTTCAACCGCCTGCAGTTCGGTGGCCATGACCTGGCCGCCAGCGCCGATTTCGGTCTGCTGTCCGCGACGGCGCAGACAGCGTCGCGCCAAGGCATCAGCGTACGCGTGGCCGACGTGTTCAGTACCGACTGTTTCTACGGCGGTGACACGGACCTCGTCGCACACCTGCTGCGACACGGCATCACCGGCGTGGAAATGGAATCAGCCGGGCTTTATGGCGTTGCGATGCGCGAAGGCATAAAGGCGCTATCGGTGCTGGCGGTCAGCGACCACCTTCAGCGTGACGAACACATGCCGGCGCAGCAGCGCGAACAGGGCCTGTCACGGATGACGGCGCTGGTGCTCGACAGCCTCCAATCGATGG
>JBATAQ010000080.1:0-8701 GCA_049661925.1 Dokdonella sp. | reverse complement strand
GGTGGTACTTCCACGACCTTGATCGACGCATCGTGACGGCGACCGATTTCCGCCAGTGCAGGTCGCAACGCACGTGCGATCTCGTGGCTCTGGCGTTTGCGCTGGTGCTTGTCGACCAGGTTGACCTGCAAGTCGCCGACATTGCTGCCGCTGCGCAGGAAATACTGCCGCACCAGGCCATTGAAATTCATCGGTGCCGAGGTCCCGGCGTAGCCCTGGAAGTCAAGCACTTCGGGCACGCGCGCGACGACGGTCGCCAATTCGGTCAATAGTGCGTTGGTGTCTTCCAGCGTGCGTCCTTCAGGCAGGTCGACGACCACCTGGAATTCGGATTTGTTGTCGAACGGCAGCATCTTCATGACGACCAGTTGCACCACCGCGAGTCCTGCTGCCAACAGCACCAGCGCGGCCAACCCGCCGAACAGCAGCCAGCGCCGGCGTGGCGCGCGATCGCCGGTCAGGAACGGTCGCATGACCCAGCCGAAGAGGCGATGCAAACGTGAGGCTTGCCCCGGCTGTTCCGTGTCAGCGCTTTCTGCAACCGTGGGAACGTGTCGCGCCAACAGCTTCAGTGACAGCCACGGCGTCACGATCAAGGCAATCGCCAGCGACAGCAGCATGCCGGCCGAAGCGTTGATCGGAATGGGCCGCATGTACGGACCCATCAGCCCGGAAACGAAGGCCATCGGCATCAATGCGGCGATCACGGTGAAGGTAGCAAGGATGGTCGGGCCGCCAACTTCGTCGACGGCTGGCGGGATCGCTTCACGCAGACTCTTGCCGTCGCGGGCCATGTGGCGGTGGATATTCTCGACCACCACGATCGCGTCATCGACGAGAATTCCGATCGAGAAGATCAGCGCAAACAGCGACACCCGGTTGAGGGTGAAACCCATCGCCCAGGATGCGAACAAGGTCATCGCGAGGGTGAGCACCACCGCGCTACCAATCACGATCGCTTCGCGCCAACCCAGTGCGAACAGGATCAGCAACACCACCGAAGCGGTCGCGAACATCAACTTCTGAATCAGCTTTTGCGCCTTGTCGGTGGCGGTCTGGCCGTAGTCGCGAGTGATTTCCACGTGCACACCGGCAGGAATCAACTCGCCCTTGAGCTGGGCAATGCGCGCACCGATCGCGCTGGTGATATCAGACGCATTGCTGCCCGGCTTCTTGGCGATCGCGATGGTCACTGCGGGTGCCTGCCCGGCCGCCGGACCAGCACGGTCAGCGGGAACGCCATGCCAGACATAGCTGGATGCGACATCTGCACCGTCGCGAACGTCGGCCACGTCGGCGAGCAAAAGTGGTCGCCCATCGCGCAAGCCAATGACCAGGCCGGCGACATCGTCACGCGATGCGAGGAACCGCCCCGCGGTCACCGGCAACGCACCTTGCGCACCCACGCGTTCGCCAAGCTGCTGCACCACATTCGCCGCCTGCAAGGCCTGGATCAAGTCGGATGCGGCGAGGTTGTAGGCGGCGAGTTTGGCCGGATCGAGCGTGACCAGTACCGCCCGTTGCGGCGCACCGATGGTGTACACGTCGCGGGTTCCCGGCACGCGCTTGAGTTCGGTTTCCAGCGTGTGCGCGACTTCCGCGAGATCGGTTGCGCTGCGCTGCGCATCGTCGGTCCAAAGCGTCAGCGCCATCACCGGCACGTCGTCGATGCCCTTGGGTTTGATCAGCGGCTGGCCAATGCCGACGCCTGGCGGCAACCAGTCCTGGTTGGAAAAAACCTGGTTGTAGAGACGCACGATCGCCGGTTGGCGCGCAACTCCAACGCTGTACTCCACCGTCAGCACCGCCATGCCGGGTCGGCTGATCGAGTAGACATGCTTGATGCCTTCGATCTCGGACAACTTCTGCTCCAGCGGCGTGCTGACCAGTTGCTCGACATCGCGTGCGCTGGCGCCGGCAAACGGCACGAACACGTTTGCCATGGTCACGTCGATTTGCGGCTCTTCCTCGCGCGGCGTGACCAGCACGGCCATCACGCCGAGCAACAGGCCGAACAAGGCGATGATCGGCGTCAGCGGATTGGCCTGGAAGGTAGCGGCCAGTCGGCCCGACAGTCCAAGTCGAGGTTGCGAGCCTGCGGAATCAGTCACGCTGGCGCACCGCGTCGCGCTGGGCGGCGAGCGCCTGTACGGCTGCGACCGGATCGGTCGCAATCGACTCGTCCGCCTTCAGTCCAGCCAGTACTTCAACCGTATCCCCGCTGCTGCGACCCAGCCGCAACTGGCGAAGAGTCAGGCCACCGTCGGCGAGCACGTAGACGCCGTTGACCTCGCCGCGCTGAACTAGCGTACTCAGCGGAATGCGGACGATGCCCGGACTGGCGTCGTCGCCTGAAACGGGAAACACGATGCGCGCCGTCGTACCCGGCGCTGGCACCGGCGATAAATCCGGCAAGCCGATACGCACCGCCACACTGTGCGTGGACGGGTCTGCTGCCGGGAACACGATCACCTGCGCGGCATCCACATCGCGACCGTCAGCAAGTTCCACCTTGGCGCGGTCGACACCGCGAATGGCATCGGCGACCGACTGCGGCACCTGCACTTCGATGCGCAGTTCGCCGGGCGCGTAAATGGTCATCAGCGGTTGGCCGGGACTGACGGTTTCGCCAGGCTCGACATCGCGGCGACTGACCACGCCGGCATACGGAGCGCGCAGCACGGTGTAATCGGTTTGCTGGCCAGCCTGTGCCAACTGCGCACGGGCAGCGGCGACGGCCGCGACTGCGCTATCGCGCGCAGCGCGTGCCTGGTCGACCTGTGCGCGTGACACGTAGTTGCGCGTTGCCAGTTCGGCATAGCGCTTGTAGGTCTGCGCTGCTTCGACTTGTGATGCTTGCACCGCGCTCAGTTGCGCACGCGCGGTGTTGACGCCCGCTTGTTGTTCCACGGCAGTCAGGCGCAGCAGTACGTCACCCTGCTCGACCTGATCATTGACGTCCACCTCGACCATGGTGACGCGGCCCGAAGTCTGCGCCGACATCGCCGCCTGGCGCACGGCCTCGACGACACCATCCCATGCGCGGCTATCGGCAGGACTGCCGGCAGCGACAGTCAAGGTCTGCAGCGGTGGCAGCGGCGGCAAGGCATTGCTCGCGGGTTCGCCACTACAGGCAGCGAGCAGCAACAGCGTTGCCACGCCCGCCATGCTATGGGCGGGCCCGGTTCGAAGCAGGCTGGACATCGCTTAGCGCACGCCGCAGCTGGCCGAGCTGTTGCGGCCAATACCCATGCGACGCATCACCATCGCCGCCGGACAGAAGCCGGTGAAGGCGGACTGGAACAGGTTGAAGCCAATGAACGCGGTCAGCAGCCAGAACCACGGCGAAACTAAATGTGTCAACAACAGGCTGATCAGGATCATCACGCCTGCAAAGGCTTGTACGGCACGGTCGAGTGTCATGGGAATTCTCCTTCAGGGTTTGGGTGGGATTGGATCAACGATGCCGTTGTGCACCGCGACGCGGCAGCATTCGCAACAGCACGTTGTCGTGCTGGATGTAGTGATGGAAAAGCGCCGCCGCCGCATGCAGGCCGATCAGGTAGTAGCCGACGGTGCCGATCGTTTCGTGGATCTCCTTGAGCGAATCGGCGAATACTTCGTCGGTGCCGATCAATGCCGGCAGCTCCAGGCCAAAGAACGGAATTACCTTGCCCTTGGCGCTCAACACCAGCCAGCCCAGCAGTGGCATGACCGCCATGAACAAGTACAAGGCGAGGTGGATCAGCTTGGCGAAACGGTGCTGCCAGACGCTCAGCGGCGGTTGCACCTGCGGCGTCGGTCCCGACAGCCGCAGTGCCAGCCTCAGCCACAACAAAGCGAAAACTGACAGGCCGAGCATGAAGTGCCACTGCTTGAGCGCCTCGCGCGGATCGCTGCCCTTGGGATAGAACTCGCGCAGCTCGATGCAGGCGTAGACGGCCGCCAGCAGCAACAGCATCAGCCAGTGCATTGCAATCGATAGCGATCCATAACGATCAACCGTGTTCTTCCAATTCATCGTCTTGTCCTCATCGCAGGTAACGTCATGTGCGCTGGCCGCCTAGCGGTCGCCGCCTGTGCCAGGTTTGAGCCGCTCGATGCCCAACGCCTTCATGACGTATTTCTCGTAGATCGGCTCGGAAGTTCCGTGGCGCATCTTGTAGAGGAAGTATTTTTCAAACGCGAGCTTGGCCAGGTGCACCCATTTTCCGACCTTCGTCCACGTCACATTACGCGGAGGGATCTGCGGTAGTGCGACGAAAGCCGCGCCGGTATCGCCCATGTCGGCCAGACACACGGCGTTCCAGGTGCCTTCAAAAGTTGGCGGACTGCCATCGAGCTCGGCCTGGATATTGCGCACGATCGTGGTGACCATCGATTCGATCATGAAGCCGGTCTTGGGCGCCCCGGTTGGCACTGGCGTGACCTCCACCGGCGGAATGGCGACGCAAACACCTGCCGAAAATATGTTGCCGTACTTTGGGCTGCGCTGGTGCTTGTCGACGATCACGAAGCCGCGCGGATTGCACAGCCCTTCCACCGCAGCAACCGCATCCACGCCCTTGAACGCTGGAAGCAGCATTGAGAACTTGAACGGCAATACCTGCTCACGCAATGGCTGTCCCTGTGCGTCGTGCTCGATGACGGTCATCTCGCCTTCGCGCACCTCGGCAACCTTGGCGTTGACTATCCACTTGATATGACGCTGGCGCAGCTCCGACTCCATCAGCCCCTTGGAATCGCCGACCCCACCCAGGCCCATGTGGCCGACATAAGGTTCGCTGCTGACGAAGTGCATCGGCACCTTGTCACGCAGTTTGCGCCGACGCAGGTCAGCGTCGAGGATCATCACAAATTCGTAGCCGGGGCCAAAGCAACTGGCGCCCTGCACTGCGCCGACCACGATCGGACCGGGATTCTTGAGGAACGCCTCGTATGCCTCCCATGCGGTTTGCGCATGCGCGGTGGTGCAGACCGAGTGGGTATGGCCGTTTTCGGGGCCAGTTCCGGGGACTTCATCAAATGCGAGCTTCGGGCCCGTGCAAATCAACAGGTAGTCGTAGTCCACGGCTTCGCCACTGCCCGTGACCACCCGATTGGCGTCGGCGTCGATGCTGGTCACGCCATCGTTGATGTAGCGGATGTCGTGCTTGCCCACATGCTTGGCCACCGGCACGGTGATTTCTTCACGCTTGCGCCAGCCTACTGCCAGCCAGGGATTGGATGGCGTGAAGCCAAACGTTTCGCCCAACCCGATGAGGGTG
The DNA here is from genome assembly GCA_049661925.1 of Dokdonella sp. Taxonomy (GTDB): domain Bacteria; phylum Pseudomonadota; class Gammaproteobacteria; order Xanthomonadales; family Rhodanobacteraceae; genus Dokdonella. The sequence goes on along the minus strand of JBATAQ010000080.1, from coordinate 3,434 downwards.
ATCTCATGACCCTTGCCCAGCGTGTCGCGCAACTCGTATGCCGCGCTCATGCCACCCAGTCCAGCTCCCATCACCACGAATTTCGCCATGACCCTCTCCCGTTGTGGATACAAAGCCCTGCAACTTGCACGATGCCGGTGTTGTCTGGACTTGGCCCTGACCCAAGTCAATCACTGCACCAAAAATCAGCTTGATCTAATATTAGCGATAACTTATATTAGAGTCAAGTGATATAGTTTTGATCGTCCAAGGAGTACTGCCATGACCAAGACCGCTGCCGACCTCGTTGCCGACGCACTTTCCGAGATTCGCGAGATCGCTCCGAAGCAATTCGCCCGAGATCGCAAATGCGTGCTGATCGACGTACGCGAACCCGCCGAGTTTGCTACCGGTCACATCGACGGGGCCATCAACATTCCGCGTGGCGTGCTGGAGTTTCAGGTCGATGCCGATCCAGCCGTCGCAAACGTCAGCGACCCGGCGCTGTCGCACAAGGAGCAAGCCATTGTTATCTACTGCCGCACCGGCGGTCGCGCGGCGCTGGCGGTGCAAAGCTTGCAACGGCTTGGCTTTAGCGACGTCTGCTCGATTGCCGGCGGTATCACCGGTTGGGCCGATGCCGGGTTACCGGTCAGAGCGCGCTAGCACTCTTCGAATGCGCGACCTTTCCCCTGCAAACCGGCGCTCACGTGCTGACACCATCAATCCTGACGCCATGCGCGAGCATGCTGGCGATGCCGCGCAACTGCTCAAGGCACTGGGCAACGAAAAACGCCTGATCATGCTGTGCCTGCTTGCCGAGGGCGAACGCTCTGTGGGCCAGATCAATGCGGAACTTGATCTCAGCCAGTCGGCGCTGTCCCAGCACTTGGCCATACTCCGCGCCGACGGCCTCGTCGAGACCCGCCGAAACGCGCAGACGATCTACTACAAGCTCGTCGACGGCCCCGCGCGACAGATCATCGAAACCCTGCATGGCATTTATTGCGAGCAGCGTTGACCCACAAACCAGGAGAGCGAACATGGTCGACAGTTTGAAGGTCAACCCCTTCTTCCATGACGATACCGGGACCTGGACCTACGTGGTCAGCCAGGGCCGCGATGCGGTGGTGATCGATCCTGTGCTCGACTACGACCCCGCGTCGGGCGGCATCGCCACGCGCAGCGCGCAATTGCTGCTGCAATATCTGCGCGATAACGACTTGCACACGCATCGCATACTGGAAACGCATGCACATGCCGACCACCTGAGCTCAGCCGCTTTCCTGCGCGCCCAAGCCGGGGCGGGTATCGCCATCGGCGCTGGCATTCGAGAAGTGCAGGCGCATTTCGCGAAGGTCTTCGAGCTTGACTGGAACACGCCGGCTCTGATCGACGCTTTCGACCATCTGCTCACCGACGGCGAGATCGTCGAGGCCGGTGCGTTGCGCATCGAAGTCATCGCCCTGCCGGGCCATACCGCAGATTGCATGGGCTACCGGATTGGCCCCAACGTGTTCATTGGCGACAGCTTGTTCGCCCCCGACATCGGCACTGCGCGATGCGATTTCCCCGGTGGCAGTGTCGAGAAGCTCTACGACTCCATCCAGCGGCTTTACGCGCTGCCTGACGATAGCGTGCTCTGGTTATGCCACGACTATCCGCCAGCCGGTCGCGAACGTCGCGCCAGCATCAGCGTCGGCGAAAGCAAGCGCGACAACCGTATGCTGGGCGCAGACACAACGCGCGAAGCGTTCTACGCGGCACGTCGCGCCCGTGACGCAACGCTACCGGCACCACGACTCTTGTATCCCTCGCTGCAAGTCAATATTCGCGGTGGTCGCCTGCCTGATGCCGCGTCGAACGGCCGACGCTACCTGCGCACGCCGCTCACCATTTCAGGCGACAGCGACGGACTGTAGCGACGTGCGGACGCTTTGCCATCGCAGGCGCAAGCACGATCGAGGCAGGTGACTCGATCATGCGTTGCAGCCCGGAATGCGCATCGCGCCGGGGTCGCGCGATGCCAGTCGAAAGGCTTGCAAACCGCGCTTCGGTCCGTCCGTTGAATCCCGGCGCGCTGCGCGTGCCGGGCTACGGTGGGTTGACCAAACATCTCGCTACCTACCAATCCAAATCGTCAGGCACGGTGAACTGCGCGTAGTAGGCATCGTCTTCCGACGTTTCGGTGGATGGCTCACTGCCCGCTTCTGATCGATGATCCAGCACGATCATGCTGGCGTCGCGTTCGCGCACCTTGTCGCCAGCAGCGCGGGGCAACAACTCGTAGCGGTCGCCGACGCAGGCGATCACGACTGCGCCTGACGAAAGCATCTTGCGCAGCTCTTCGTTGACCAGCAGGGTGCGGATGGCACCGTTGGCGTTGAAGCGATATTCGATCTCGCCCGCGCGCGGCAGCTTCTTGTCTTCGATGATCTGTCGCGCCTGCGCACGAAGTTCAGTGACTCGCACCTTGGCTTTGTGATCTGCCGCAAGCGCTCGATCGCGCTCGGCCTTTTCCGCCCGCACGCGCTCCGCTTCCACATGGATTTCGTCGAACTCGGACGGCCCTTTCGCATGCCGGGCCTTGTTCTGCTCACGCGCCACTTCGGCCACCTTCGACTTCTTGACCAGGCCTGCCTTGAGCAACTGTTCCTGGAGCGGATTCGCCTTCGCCATCGCTGGATTTTCCTATCGCGGATTTCCAGCCCATCATACCGGCCGCTCTCCTCGCACCTCCCTGCCCGTTTGCTGATGGAATCTTTCAAGTACCTCGCCGGTTACCCGCCCCACGTGCTCGCAAAGGTGCGCGCGCTGATCGATGAAGGTCGGCTGGGTGAGGTGCTCAGCGACAAGTACAGCGAGTTGCACGCCGTGCGCAACGACGGCCAACTGTACGACTACGTCCAGGCGCTCAAGGACCGGCATCTGCGCAAATCTGCGCCGTTGGGTAAGGTGATCTACGACAGCAAGCTTCAGGTAATGAAGCACGCGCTAGGCACGCACACCGCCATATCGCGGGTGCAAGGCAGCAAGCTCAAAGCCAGTCGCGAGATGCGCATTGCCACCGTGTTTCGCGATGCGCCCGCCGATTTCCTGAAGATGATCGTCGTGCACGAACTGGCGCATATGAAGGAAGCCGAGCACGACAAGGCTTTCTACCGGCTGTGCACGCACATGGAAGCGGACTACCACCAGTTGGAGTTCGACTTGCGTCTCTACCTGACGCATCTTGATGCGGGTGGGTACTAGGGATGCTCTGATCAACCAGGCGCAGATGGCATGACGTCCGAAAGGTTCTCTGGGTGGGGTGTGTGGCGCAGTGCAGGCTGGCCGCCTGGTCAAGCCGCGCGCGCCGGCCGGAGGGCCTTTCGGGCATCACCCATGCAATGAAATCAATCAGTTGGGCCGCAGCGCCTGCGCGCAGCTCCGCGTTCCGACGGCTCAGCAGACGG
>JBATAQ010000079.1:0-7682 GCA_049661925.1 Dokdonella sp. | reverse complement strand
CATTGGTCGCGCCGTCGGCGGGGATGATCGAAACCAGGCTTGGCGGGGCGTTTGGATCAAGTGTCGAGAACGTAACGACCGCGTCTGCGGCCATCGCATCGGCCGTGCCATCCAGATCGGTGACCGCGCTGGCGAGTACGGTGAAGGTGCAGGTTTCCGCGGCACTGAGCGCGGGCGATGGCGTCAATACATAGTTGCTCGGACCGCCGCTGGTGGTGCCGGTATGACTGCCGGAAACCGAGCAGCTCAGCGTGAACCAGCTGCTCGCGAGAGTGACCGGTTCGCTGAAGTTCACCACGATCGTCGACGCCAGCGCGACGTTGATGGCGTTGTTTGCCGGTGTGGTGCTGACGATGGTCGGTGGCACGTCGACCGGCGGTCCACCCGGGCCGAAGCTGATGTCGTCGATAGCCAAGCCGTCGTCCGCACCGCTAATATTGGGATCGACCCAGCGCACCCAGATCGTCGCGCTAGAGACGAGGTTCAAGCCGTCGATTGACCCGGCAACCAATGTGCGATTTGCGGAAAGATTGCCGTCCAGCGCGTTGAGTGGTCCCGTCGTCGTTGGCGAGGAAAAATCCAGCGAATCAGCGTCGACCCACGTCGCGGCGGCATCACCAAGACTGGTCGCGTCGATGCTGTACTGCGCATCGAGTCGATCCGCGCGGCCGGTAGCGCCAAGTCGCCACTGCTCGCCGGTAAAGACGACCGCGATTTCTGTCAGGACAGCGCCGGTGTCATTGCGCAACTGGGCACCGATGATGGGTAAGACCGAATTGGACGCCAGTGTGCCGAGAGCGCGTTCGGTGCTGCCCGTCGCGCCGAAGCTGAAGGTGTCGCCGCTGTTGGCGGCGCCATTGTTGGCAAGATAGGTCGCGTTCGCGTTGCTGCCATTCTCGAACAGATACCAGCCGTTTGGCAGCAGGTTGGATGTGCCGGTGCTGGCCAGACTGTCGAAGTTCTGCACCGTCGGCGTCGCCGTGATCGACACGAACGGGGAGAACTGGGCGAAGGCTGGAGATGCGGCAATAGCCGCTGCCAACAACAGCGATGCGCTCAAAGCGCGATGGTGAATCCGCATGGACAAAGCCTTTGTTGATGCGCCTTGCAGTCCATGCCGCGCGTTTGGGGCGCGAAGTTTAGCCCAGGCGTTGTGACGGTTTGTAGTTGATGTGCTTTGTTTTTTGACCCGTTGGCGATGCGGGCGGTTCGAACGTTCAATCGCACGGAAACCCCTCGCCCTCGTCATCCCGGCGAAAGCGCACCGTTGGTCCGGATTAAAGTGACGGCGCTCGTGGAACCCCTTGCGGCGATTGGTCTTCGTCGCTTTTCGGGAACGGGCGACTCAAACGTTCGGGGGCGGAAGCTCCCTACGTTTCGTTTCCCCGGAGCAGGCCGGGGTCCAGGGGGTCGATACTGTTGGCAATCCTTCTCTGATGTGGTGCTGTCTCGACAACCTCCAAAAGAGTGCCAGAAGCCGTCGTCCACTGGACCCCGGCCGGCGCCGGGGAAACGAGCAGGTTTCGGTGCGCAGCTCCCGGCGATGAGCCGCCGACAGGGCGTCGCTCATTCAAGCAGCATTATTCCAGACAGCGATGCGCGAGCACTTCGGTCGGCTGCGCGTAAAACCCTAGATCCACCCCAACCCTTGAATCCCACCCCACCACCTCCACCTGTTGGACACGTCGCCACAACTTCCCGCAGGCATTGGCATGCGGGTAAACTTGGCACTCAAACGAGTCGAGTGCTAGCAATTCGATCCGATCCCTTATTTATCAACCAGTTGAAGGAGTCACCATGACACTGCGTCCCCTCCACGATCGCGTGATCATCAAGCGCTTGGAAGAAGAAAAGATGTCCGCCGGCGGAATCGTGATCCCCGATTCGGCTGCCGAAAAGCCTATCCGCGGCGAAGTGATCGCTGCCGGCACCGGCAAGATCCTCGAAGACGGCAAGGTTCGCCCGATCGCGGTCAAGGCTGGCGACAAGGTGTTGTTCGGCAAGTACTCCGGCACCGAAGTGAAGATCGACGGCGAAGACCTGCTGGTCATGCGCGAAGAAGATCTGCTCGCCGTCATCGAGTAATCGCCGCTGATCGATTCGGCCTGCGCCACCCGCGCAAAGCCCAATCAATCGCAGTCAAGAAAATCACGGCATAGCCGCCAGCGCGACCGGGCAACCCGACCCGCGCAGCCGGCCACACCGATCATCAACGCAAACCAATCAGGAACTGAAATGGCAGCCAAAGAAATTCGCTTCTCAGAAGATGCACGCGCCCGCATGTTGCGCGGCGTCAACACCCTCGCCAACGCCGTCAAGGCCACGCTGGGGCCGAAGGGCCGCAACGTCGTGCTCGAAAAGAGCTACGGCGCACCGACCATCACCAAGGACGGCGTCTCCGTCGCCAAGGAAGTGGAACTGGCCGACAAGTTCGAAAACATGGGCGCGCAGATGCTCAAGGAAGTCGCTTCAAAGACTTCCGACGTCGCTGGCGACGGCACCACCACCGCCACGGTTCTGGCCCACGCGATGATTCGCGACGGCCTGAAGGCAGTCGCCGCCGGCATGAACCCGATGGATCTGAAGCGTGGCATCGACAAGGCCGTCATTGCCGCCGTGGACGAACTCAAGAACCTGTCCAAGCCGTCGGCGGATTCCAAGTCGATCGCCCAGGTTGGCACCATCTCGGCCAATGGCGACAGCGACATTGGCGACCTCATCGCGCAGGCGATGGACAAGGTCGGCAAGGAAGGCGTCATCACGGTCGAAGAAGGCTCCGGCCTCGGCAACGAACTCGACGTCGTCGAAGGCATGCAGTTCGATCGCGGCTATCTCAGCCCGTACTTCATCAACAACCAGCAGTCGCAGCAGGTTGATCTGGAAGACCCGTTCATTCTTCTTTACGACAAGAAGATCTCGAACGTGCGTGAGCTGTTGCCGATCCTCGAAGGCGTTGCCAAGGCCGGCAAGCCGCTGCTGATCGTCGCCGAAGAAGTGGAAGGCGAAGCGCTGGCCACCCTCGTGGTCAACACCATTCGCGGCATCGTCAAGGTCTGCGCCGTGAAGGCACCGGGCTTCGGCGATCGTCGCAAGGCGATGCTCGAAGACATGGCCATCCTCACCGGCGGCCAGGTCATTTCCGAAGAAGTCGGCCTGCAGCTTGAGAAGGCAACCCTGAAGGATCTGGGTCGCGCCAAGAAGATCGTCGTCTCCAAGGAAAACACCACCTTGATCGACGGTGCCGGCGAAGCCGCCAACATCCAGTCGCGCATCAAGCAGATCAAGGCGCAGATCGAAGAGACCTCTTCGGACTACGACAAGGAGAAGTTGCAGGAGCGTGTTGCCAAGCTCGCTGGCGGCGTTGCCGTCATCAAGGTCGGCGCTGCAACCGAAGTGGAAATGAAGGAAAAGAAGGCCCGCGTCGAAGACGCCCTGCACGCCACGCGCGCAGCGGTCGAGGAAGGCGTGGTTCCCGGCGGTGGTGTTGCATTGATCCGCGCGCTGACCAAGGTCGGCACCCTCAAGGGCGACAACGAAGACCAGAACCACGGCATCGTGTTGGCCCTGCGTGCGATGGAAGCGCCGCTGCGCGAGATCGTCGCCAACTGCGGTGAAGAGCCGTCAGTGGTCCTCAACAACGTCAAGGGCGGCACGGGCAACTACGGCTACAACGCGCAGACCGGCGAGTACGGCGACATGGTGGCGATGGGCATCCTGGACCCAACCAAGGTCACCCGCACCGCGTTGCAGAACGCCGCGTCGATCGCTGGCTTGATGATCACCACGGAAGCGATGATCGCCGAAGCGCCGAAGAAGGAAGAAGCCCACAGCCACGGCGGCGGTGGCGGTGGAATGGGCGGCATGGGCGGCATGGATTTCTAGTCACCCATGCGATCGTTCTGATCGCAAGAGCAAGCGCGGCCATCCGTGGCCGCACTTCTCGGAAAAGCACCTTCAAGCAACAAAAAACCCCGCAGCGATGCGGGGTTTTTCTTTGCCGGTCGGTGTTGCCTAGCAACTATTTATCGTAGTGCAAGCCGTCACCGCTACAGCCCGGCCTCGTCGAGCAGTGCCATCAAATTACGCTTGCGGCGCAGCTTGTCGCGGATTAGTGCAACGGTCGGCTGCCATTGCTCGACGGGCAGACAATGCGCTGCTTTGGACAGCAAACCTGCCAGCGGCGCGTAGTCCCTCGCGTCGACATCCAGCCCCCGCGAACCCATGTCGTGAAGCAGGGACTTCGCAATGCGCAGGAAAAATTCGCCGGCCGATAGCGGATGCACCGTTTCGATGCGCCGTGCCAACGCCTCCAGGACGCCACGGTTGATCGTCTTTGAGTGCGCCAATTTGATCGCTGCCTCGAAGTCGCCATCGTGGCCCAGCAAGCTCACCCGACGGCTGTAGTCATCGGGTTCGAGCTCGACGACGAAGGCCAGCGCCCGCTTGCGCCAGTCAGGCCATTGCGCGCCAGCAAGCTGCTTGAGCTGGTCCCAGTTTTCCTGGTCGGGCTGCGCCCGGAAGGCGTGCCACACCTGTTCGATGGCGTCCTCGTCAAGACCGGCATCGCGCAGACACGTTGCCAGCGCAAGGCGCAATTCGGCTTCGTGCGGGAAACGCTTGACGGCCTGCTCGGCCCATCCCATCGCTTCGCGATCGCGACCGGCGTCCTGCAAACTTTCCAGCACCCGCAGGTAGTCGCGCCCGTTCCACAGGTGGCGGCGCAACACCCGTTGCAACAGGTCGAAATCGCCGCTGATTTCCGCGTAAAACTCTGCCCGCCGGACGACACCGAAATCTTCCTGCCAGCGGTCCGACTCCACCGGCTCTGGCTTCAAGGCGGTGAACTCCGCGACCACGCGTCGACCGTAATCGAGTTGGCCTTCCGCGCCCAGAGCAATCCAATAATCGGGCAGGTGAAACATGTCGAAAGAGTCGTCTTTCTGTAGTTGCAGGAAGGCCTTGGCGAAGCCCTTGCCAGGCGGGGCGAGCTTGCATGCTTGCGCGTGAAGCTCGATCACCGTATCGAGCTGGCTGCCGATGGCACCGGCCGAGTCGTCGGCGCGCTCGACGACTTTCATCAGGCGTCCCAGCACGTATTCGCACAGGACGCGGCCGTTGACCGCGTCAGTCGCAACCACGTTTTCCAGTTGTGCGACCACGGCATCCAATTGGTAGGCGTAGGCAATGCTGCGCCGGTAGTCGAGAGAGCCACCGGTATTGAGCATCTTGCCCAAGGCCGACTTCATCTGTGCTGGATCGTTGGCGGCGCTGAACAGATGCAGGCGCTTCTCCACCAACGGGTCGGTGTCGGCCAATTCCAGCAACCAGCCGACCAGGCGTTCGACACTTTGTTCGCGCAGGAATGCGCCAAGGTCGACCCTCGGTTGCGCCTTGCGCCCTCGCGAAGGCTTCGCTGGTTTCGAATCCGAATTGTCATCGGATTCGTCGTCACCGACGGAACTGCCCGCACCATCGCGGGCAGTCAGAACAGCCGCCACCAAATGCTTGCAGAATGAATCGTCGTCGGCGGCTGGACAATCGCAATGCCAGTCCAGCATGTTCCCATTGAGTTTGATCCACAGCGAATAGCGATGTGTGCCTTGGGCACGTCCCACGATCGCCTTTGCGTCGTTGCGCTCCAGCGTCACGCGGTCGTCGCGGTGATAGCCACGACCCCGCTCGAACGCGCCTTTGCCGGCCAGTTGCAGCAATTGTTCGTCAGTGAGCATGCCGTCAATTCCCCACGGGTTGGGCGGACATTCGAAACCATTTCGCTCGTGGCGGCAAACCAGACCGTCCTGATCGCGTCGAACCACCGCATCGCTCACTGGCCTGATGATCACCACGGAAGCCATGGTCGCCGAAGCGCCGAAGAAGGAAGAGGCACACAGCCACGGCTGCGTCGGTGGAATGGGCGGCATGGGCGGCATGGATTTCTGATCCAGCCTTACCCGCTACAAGCAAAGACAAAACCCCGCAGCGATGCGGGGTTTTTTCTGGCATTGCGTCAGCCTGCGCACTTCTGAATTGAGTTCAACATTGCGCACTACCGCCACGATGCGTTGACAAGGCAAGGAGCGAGAGGGCGCGCTTATACTGTCCGCGACCTCAACTGAGGCGCGAACGCAAGCTGCTTTGATGTCTTCATCCTTCAAATACCCGCTCGCCTCTCCGCGCCCAGCTCTCGGCGTCAGGGAGCAGGACGCCGAGACTGCACTGGTAGATAAACATGGCCTGCATGCGCAGGACGGGGAAGATCTGGACGCGTTTTTCACGGGCAAGGCATGCTGATCCTCTACACCAGCGAAGACGGCAAGAGCCAGATTCAGCTCCGCGCCAAGGACGAGACTGTCTGGCTCAGCCAACGGGAGATTGCCCAGCTCTTTGACGTAAGCACGGACAACGTGGGGCTGCACCTAAAGAACCTCTTTGCGGAGGGAGAGCTTGAGGAAAAAGCAGTTGCCGAGGAATCCTCGGTAACTGCCGCAGATGGCAAGAATTACCGCACCAAGCTCTACCAACTCGATGCCATCCTCGCCATTGGCTACCGCGTGCGTTCGCCGCGCGGCGTGCAGTTTCGCCGCTGGGCCTCGACCGTCCTCAAGGAGTACCTGGTCAAGGGCTTCGCGATGGACGACGAGCGACTGAAGAACCCGGACGGCCGTCCGGATCATTTCGACGAGATGCTCGCGCGTATCCGCGACATCCGTGCCTCGGAGAAGCGCTTTTATCAGAAGGTGCGTGACCTGTTCGCGCTGAGCACCGATTACGACAAGAGCGATCGCGCAACCCAGCACTTCTTCGCCGCCGCTCAGAACGCGCTGCTGTTTGCCGTCACCCGCCAGACTGCCGCCGAACTGGTCATAGCGCGGGCCGATCCGGATGACCCCAACTTTGGCCTGCTCACCTGGAAGGGCTCCAAGGTGCGCAAGACCGACATCGTCGTCGCCAAGAACTACCTGACCGAAGACGAGATCGACACGTTGAATCGCCTGGTGGTCGTCTTTCTCGAAACCGCAGAACTCCGCGCGAAGAACCGCAAGGAAACCCGGATGGCGTTCTGGAAAGAAAACATCGACCAGATCATCACGTCCAACGACTTCCCCCTGCTGGATGGTAAAGGCGGCATCAGCCACGAGCAGATGGAAGCCACCACCGCCGTGCGCTACCTCGATTTCGACGACCGCCGGAAAAAACAGGAAGCCCTGGCGGCCGATCAGGCTGATGAGGCTGAGCTCAAGTCCATCGAGACGAAGCTCAATCGCCGGCCCAATAAATAAGCAAATCACTTTGCTTGAACGACAACAGTGCTACTTCAAGCAACAAGAAAACCCCGCAGCGATGCGGGGTTTTTCTTTGCGCGACGTATGCGAATTTCTGAGAAGCAAGATCGTTGTGGAAGTTTCCTCGTCGGTTACTATCCGTGGGCGACATGCAAGGTCGGCCAAAAGGAACCAGGGGGAGATATGCCGAAGCGTAGCAGCATCACGGGAAGTGAGTTGTTCATCGTCGACAACAGCGACGACGACTGGAAGGTAGCGAAGTACCTGCGCGAGTGGTGCGATATTTCCAGTGGCATTGACATCGCCTCAGGCTACTTCGAAATCGGCGCATTGCTCGACCTTGATGGCGAGTGGCAGAAGGTCGATTGCATCCGGATATTGATGGGCGACGAAGTATCC